>NZ_JBARMD010000605.1:0-26723 GCF_049802275.1 Occallatibacter sp.
GCATTTCTTCCAACAGCTCGGCAAAGAAGCTCAGCACCGTCAGCCGCGTCAGATCCACGGGGGCCGACAGCGGCGAACGAACAATCTCCATCTGATCCAGGCGCACCAAGTCCTGCTTCGGCCGCTCTGCAAACCACGCGCGGACCACCGTCATCGGCTCCAGCGCGCCGCCAAACCGCCTGCGCGATTTCAGAGCCGACTTCGCCACACCGGTCATTTTCCCGTAGTCGCGCGTAAAAAAACTCACCACCAGGTCGGCTTCGTGCACTGGCCACGTGCGCAACACCACGGCTTCTGACGTTAGCACTGTCACGCGTGATTCCTCAACCATTCCCAAACGCACAAACGCGCCCGCCGCAGCGGACGCGTTTCGACTTGCGCAATCGTTTCTGCGCTAAAACCAGGCTACCGACCGAAGTGCTCGGCGTTCTTCTGCGTAAAGTGCGCCCACTTCTCCGGAACATCGTCCTGTGCAAAGATTGCCGACACTGGGCATGCTGGAACGCAGGCGCCGCAGTCGATGCACTCGACCGGATCGATGAAAAGCTGATCGGCGGTGCCGTGATCGGCTTCGTCCTTCTTGGGGTGGATGCAATCGACTGGACAGGCGTCCACACAGGCGGTGTCCTTCGTGCCGATACAGGGTTCTGCGATTACATAGGCCATTCTGATTTCTCCGACAGAGTTGAAGTCTCGACGCTGATAGTAGCACACGCCCCCAACGCCTGACTTCGGCCCAAGGTCCTCGCGTTTTGCCATGCGGGAAGCGCCTTCGCTGATTCCAAAAAGCCTCTCGTGCCAGAGATCTGGGTGCCCCATCCATGACGCAGTTTCATCGCGACATGGGTGGGAAAGCACTGTCCTGGGTGCCCGAGAGCCGGCCCTGAGCGCGTCGAAGAGTCTCGCTTTTGAGACCTGGCAGAATGCCGGGTGCCTCATCCATGACGCAGTTTCATCGCGGCATGGGTGGGAAAGCACGAACATGGGTGACCCAGACTGGGTGCCCCAGGTCTTGATTTTGAGACCTGGGAGAACGCCGGGTGCCCCATCCATGACGCAGTTTCATCGCGACATGGGTGGGAAAGCACGAACATGGTGCCTATGACTGGCCATCTATTCCAGCCCCTTTGCCTTCAGTTCCCTCATTGCCGCAAACTCTTCTGGCGACGGAATCGGCGCGAGCCCGCGCCCTGCAAACATATCCACGAACATCCCCACCATTTCAGCGTGAATGAGCCCATTCGTCGCCAGCACTTCGTGGCTGTCCAGCCGGAACGGGCCGCCGGCAAAATCCGACACCCGTCCGCCAGCCTCGGTCACCAGCAGAACCCCCGCTGCCGTATCCCAGGGGTTGAGATTGAACTCCCAGAATGCCTCCAGCCTGCCCGCCGCCACATACGCCAGATCCAGCGCCGCCGAGCCCGCCCTGCGTACTCCATGGGAACGCAGCGTGAACTCGTGGTAAAAGTGAATGTTCGGGTTCTGGTGCCGCTTCCGGCTGGGAAATCCTGTCGCAACCAATGCTTCCGCCAGGGTCGCAGTTTTCGATACTTGCAGCCGCTTCCCATTCAACGTTGCGCCCCGGCCCCGCTCTGCCGTGTACAACTCATCCCGCATCGGGTCGTAGATCACCGCCGCTTGAATCGTTCCGTCCTGGTCCGGTTTCAGCGCTGCATCGCGCTGTTCCAGTCCCATTGACACGCAGAACTGCGGAAGCCCATGCGCAAAATTGGTCGTTCCATCCAGTGGATCGACGTACCAGCGAAACTCCTGCTCCATCCGCTCGCGCGTGCCCTCTTCGCCGTAGATCCCATGCTCCGGAAACGACTCGCTCAAGCGCGTTCGGATCAGCTTCTCCACGGTACGGTCGGCCACTGTCACCAGGTCCACGTCGCCCTTGTACTCGGTGGCGACACCCTGCACAAAAAACTCGCGCAGCCGTGCCCCAGCCTCCCTCGCAATTTCCGAGGCTTGGGGCGTCCACATCATCCTGGTTTCGGTCGTTTCAGCAGCCGTTTCGTTCACTCTCCGGCCTTCTTGTCCGATAGCCCGCCGTTTCGCGGCACGCGACGTTTGCCCGTCTCGGTGATGGTCTCAACCTGGTGTTTATAGATAAACAGGTTGGGCTTCCCCTCGCGCGTCAGCCGCAGCATGCCGTCATCGAAATACTCAATCCACCCGCGAACAACCTCGCCGCCGCGCAGTTTTACCGCCACTGGAACTTGACGCTCGCTCAACGAACGCAAATAGAGCGCTTCTTGTCCCGTTTCGCCCGGGGGAGGAGTTTTCGCGTGCCGCCGCGTAGAAATTCCAGGAGTCATAGTGCCATTTTAGATGCAGTAAACATTCGTGACGGTTGGGAATCTGTGAATCGCGCCAAACACGGGTACGAGGTTCACGATCGCCGCGTGTTCCTCGAATCGTCCAGCAATAATTTGACCCACAAGGAAACTGAGCAGCAACCGGCATCCATGGCGTCAGCGGCCGCCCTCAAAAACTGTCTTCAACCGCCCTCCAGCCCTGGATGGCGCGCCGGTGGTTGACTCCGATCGAAAGGGTTCTTCCCCGAGGCTTCCCTCTGAACCGGGCTGCTCCCTAAGCCGCTGCAGGAACTGCTCCATCTGCCCGCGGGTTACCCATTTCACACGTAAAGAATTGCCGTAGACCGCATCGGATTCTTCCTCGCTCAGGAGGATGGAAAATCCCACGCCGTCCTTGGCGCACCGCACCACCTTCGCCTGGACCGTAAAGCAATCAAGATCGCTCTTGGCCAGTGGATCCGTTCGTTTCAACGTAACCGGCATCTCCGTCCCCGGAACCCAGCGCTCATCCGTGAGCAGGCAGAATCCCGTGAGGCTGATGTCCCCTAGATCATAGGACTTCGATGAATGTGCCGTTCCCAGATATCCCACCAGTGGTGGTATTGGCTGGCGCTCCTGCCGGCGCTGATCGGGAAACAACCGTCGCAAGAAACGCTTGAACAGCGGCTCGGTTAGAAAGCATTCAACCCGGCGAAGTTCAATCTGTTCGTCGTTCTTCGTTTCGGCATCGCTTGCCGCAGCCGCGGCGCTTCTCCATTTCGGGTCCAGCCTCTGCACTTTCGAGTTCATTGGTTTCGCCCTTCAATCGTTCCGACGTTTGCGCCTTACTTTAGAACTCGGGCCGGTACGACCAGGTGACGCGTATTCGACCCGTGTCCCGCGAAGGCCCCCTCTGTGAGCGAACTCCGCAGAGACAGATCGGCGCAAGGGCCTCGGTCCCATGATTGGAGCCTAGTTGGAAATTGAGAAACCGAAAATCCATCGGGAGTTGCAACCCGCGTGGCTCATTCGATTCGAAACTGAGGTTACCGTTGCTCGCCGCACCCAACTCCAATGGCACAGTATCCGCAACGCTCCGAAGTCGAATTCAGGACCAAAACGCGGCAAGTTCGAACGGTTTTGCCAAACCTGCGCCACGTGCAAGACCAATAGAACTGCGCGGACGGCAGTCATCGGCTATGACTATTTTCGATTCTCAGTTGCCCATCGGGGTGATCTTTTCATACCCCAACCCCCTACTGCCCAGGAGCTTTGGTCGGAGCAGCGCTATTCTGAGGCGTGGTATCCGGCGCTTTCTGTGGAGAAGTTTCTGCCGGCTTGGCTTGCGGCTGCGACACAGCTTTCTGCCGGTGTTCGGCAGCCTTCTGCAACTCTGCATCCTTCTTCGCCTTCTCGTCCGCCGCCTGGGCATCGGTTACATAGCGGAAGACCTGCAAACGTCCCGGCTCCTGTTCGGTGGTGAACACCCGGTTTTGCTTGTCGATGGCTACTCCCGTCAGCGTTTTGAATTGCCCTGGCAGCTCACCGTGACCGGTCCCCACATATGTCAGTAACTGCCCTTCGCGGTTAAACACTTGCAGCCGATCCTCCATCTGGTCGGCCACCCAGATGTGCCCGTCGCCATCGACCGCGATGCCCTTGGGACGTGCGAGATATCCCGGCCCATCTCCATGTTTGCCAAACTCGCTTACAAAATTCCCGTCGGCATCGAAAATCTCCACCCTGTTGTTCATGGTGTCGGTCACATACACATTCCCGTCCCCGTCAACGGCCACGCCCTGCGGCGCTCCAAAATCTCCCGGAGTCGTCAGGAAGTGATTCTTGCCGCCCGTCCCGATTCGCCGCAGTAGCTTAAGCGAGTCGGCGTCATACACAAGTACCTGGTCCTGCTGCGTGTCGACAACATAGAGAAAACGGTTCGTCGTGTCGATCGCTAGTCCCACGGGATCTACCAACCCCTCCGTTATCTGGTTCTCCAGTTCATGCTTCGTATTGAAAATCAGCACGCGGTGCATCTTGCCGTCGGAAACAAACAGCCGGTCGTCATCGTCGATGGCCAGGCCGTTGATCCACCCGAAATGGGCTTCAATGCCATTTCTGATCATCTGGCAATCGCGCGTCTCGGTGTTGAAAATGAAAATCGCACCCACCCTCTGATCGGCTACGTACACCATTCCCTTGGAGTCAACTGCGACCCCGTACGGTCCGATCATCTGAAACGGGAAGGTCTTCAGATTGACCTTCTCCGCATCCGTCTGTCCACCCGCAAGCCGGTCCATCCAGCTCGCCTTCGGCTTGCTGTTTGGCTCCGTTGTGAAATCGATCTTGGCCCCTGCAAAATAGTCGACCCAGTGGATACGTCCGATATTGGGCGGGCTCGGCCACACCAGTTTCGTCGGGTCAAAACCAAACTTCCGCGGTCCCGCCACGGGAGTGGGTGCAGTATTAGCCTTCTTTTTCTTGCTTGCATGGGCTGTCGACGGGAAAGTCAGCCCCAATGCAAGCAGAAGCAGAACAGCAAACCAGTTGCGGTTGCGAATCGAATTGAAGAGGAAGCGATGCATCTTGATCTCCATGATTGCGTCACATGCAGCATTGCTGTGCAGCGCACAGCGCCTGCATCGGACGCAGCCTTTATTTCCCCGGTATCACCGTTTCATTCATATTGAGCCGGTTCTTGTGGCAGTTATCGCAAAACGCCATATTGTTCACTTGGTCTTTCACCAGCAAATCGGGCTGCGCCGAAGCATGCGGCTGATGGCAGGAAAGACAACTGAGCGGCGTCTTTACCTTGCTTTGATTCGCCGGGTCCATCACGTCCGCAACAGGATGACCCTCCACCGGATGCCCCAGCCCATAGCGCAGTGGCAGAATCGGAACCTTGTTCTTTACGTAGTAGTCATCGGGCAATCTCACTGTTCCGTTGAAAATGGTCAGCAGGTGATCCGCCTCATCCCTCTGCGGAACGGAGTCGGGCCCGTGGCACTCCAGGCACAGCGTGTTGCCTTTTGCCCGCAGCAGATGATCGTTATCGCCGCCATGCGGTGTGTGGCACGTCGAGCAGCCCTGCGCAAACGCCGGCTGATGATGCACGGACTTCTTGCGCAGATCGTCAATGTCGCTGTGACATCCAAGGCATATCGTCACGGAGTCGCTCTTCGGCAATCCCGGCTGGTTGCTGGCATGTGGATTGTGGCAGTCAGTGCAATCGCCCGCAGCGCCCGGATGCGGCACCTTGGCCGAATCTATCTGCTTGGCCTTATCGTCGTGACACGTCACGCACAGCGCCTTCACATCCGTCTGCACCAATACCACTTTTCCATCTTTTGCCGGCTGGTGGCACGTATCGCATCCATTCCCCTGGAAGGGCACATGCTGAAACTTCGCCATCAACTTCGGCGAGTCCGACTGGTGCGGATCGTGGCATTGCACGCAATTCGCCGTCCCGAAAGGCTGGTTATTGTGCGCCTTCGCGAGATCGGCATCTTTCGGATCGTGGCAGTCCACACACAGCGCTGGGGGCGCCTTAGTCAGATGGAAGCGATTCTCCTCCGTTGGCTCAGGGCCGGTTTTATGCGTCAAGTGGCACGTGTCGCATCCCATATCGAGCGCGGCGTGGCGGCTGCCCTTGTCTGATACATGCAGCCCCGTCTTGTGACACTCCAGGCAAAGATTTTCCTTCTCGTCGCCCGACTCAGGTTTCAGCAATTGATTCTTGTTGTCGCTCGAGTGCGCGTCATGGCACGTCAGGCAATCGCGCACCGCCGGCGGATGCACCGTCCCCTTGATATCCGCAGCCTTCTTGTCCGCATGGCAGCTGATGCAGAGAGCAACCGGCGTGGCCGTGATCAGCTTCACACGCGTCACGTCCTTGTTTACCCTGATTTCGTGGCAGCCCAGGCAGCCCCCTTGCATGGCCGAGTGCACAAACTTGTGCTTCGCCTTGTCGTCGTGGCACTCGAGACACTTCTTGGGGTCGGTATCCTTGGCCAGCGGAACCGGATGCACCGCCGCCATAGCCCGCATGGCAAGCAACATCATCAGACCAACGCAGACCGAGCCGGCCATCCCGGACAAGCGGCGCTCCGGGCCGGCAACCGCTCTGCAGCACCATGCGCGACGAGGGAACAGATTCATAGGATCTCTTTACCAATGCTCCTTGCAAGAACCTTGCCGTAACCGCAGGGAAGACCCTACATTTGAAACCGCGCTCAACTTTCCGCGCATCAGCAAGTTCGCTGCCCTGATTACAAATGGAAACGAGTCGTCTGACTGTGATCTAAAACACATCATGGGCGTTCTGGCTCACCCTCCTCCGCCAAATCCCCCACCCTCTTGTGACTCCGCCCACTGACCGGTCCCGCCGCTCAATGCGTCAAATCCCCGCGCTCTCATCCTCCATTGCGTGATTTAGCCCAGACCGACTACCACTTCCGTAACCAGCCTGCAGCTTAACCGCCTTCGAAATAATGATTTAGACTCCGGTACTCTTCTGGCGCATTACTTGCATGTCCCTATGTGGAGACGGGCAAGGCTCCTCGAACATCTGCGTCGTAATTCCTGCAGCGCACTCTTTTCCGCATCGAACGCGGTGCAGCGTTCTTGGAAGTCCAAATCCCGTCCCGTTGAGGATCGCTGCGTGCATCCAGTCAGGGTCAATTGGCAGATCAAGGCAATCCTGCCCGTAGTCTTCGTGCTGCTGGCCGGACTCCTCCTGTTCACCATCGCCACCGTATCCCTCGGTGGCCGGGAACGCCACGCCGTCATCATGGTTGCCGGAGCAGGAGCCGTCATCATCTGCGGGGTGTTGATCGCCGTGCTGGCCTACCTGGTTCAGCGCCCTATGGTCGAGCTACAGGAGAAAGTCGCATTAATCAGCGCCGGCGACCTTGATGTTGCCGTGAGCTTTTCCGGTCGAAACGACGAAATCGGTGACTTGGGTCGAAATTTTAATTACATGATGCAGCAGTTACGCGAGAGCCGTAAGGAGATTGAGACCATGCATCGCACACAGATGTCACGCGCAGAGCACCTCGCCACGCTCGGCGAATTGGCAACCGGCCTGGCTCACGAGATTCGCAACCCGCTCGCTGGTATCGCGGGGGTCATCGACATCATCGGCCGCGATCTACCCGCGTCCAGTCCCGCCCGGGCCATGGTCAAGGACGTGCGCCTCGAAATCAACCAGATCAATCGTATTCTTACCGATCTGCTCGAAACCGCCCGCCCCCATCCGCCTCGGATGATGCGCAGCAATCTCAACACCACCGTCGAGCACGCCGTCATGCTCGCGCGTCAGCAGGTTCTCAGCCACCCCATCAAGATCGAACTCGAGAAGGCTCCCAACCTTACTGAGGTCGAGCACGACAGCGATCAGATTCACCAGGTCGTCCTCAATCTTCTCTTGAATGCGGTGCAGGCCATCGATGGCCCCGGCACCGTAACCGTGGCTATCAGTTCGCGAGAGGACTGCGCTATCGTAACCGTCAGCGACACCGGCCGCGGCATGTCCGACCAGCAGATGTCACAAATCTTTCGCCCCTTCTACACCACAAGGAGCAACGGTACGGGCCTTGGGCTCTCGCTAGTCCGCCGCATCGTTGAAGAACACCTCGGCCACATCGAAGTCACAAGCACATTGGGCCAGGGCAGCACCTTCGAAGTGCAGCTTCCGTTCTGCGCTTCCGCCCATCCCGCAGAAGTCGCCTGACACGCAATGCAAGATGCCGCCCCTGAGTTTGTGAGAGGGGGCATGTCGAACTCCATTCCGACCGCCGGGACTGTCAGTTATACCAGTTGCAGATGTTGAAAATGCGAAGGTACGATGACCCCGGTTGAAAAATTGGCCGTGATAATCGTTGGGTCAAATCCTTTGCAGCTTTGAACGACAATGGTGAGAGAACATGAATGACAGTCGATCGAACAGTTCCTCCTTAGTGCCTGTTTTCGCTCTTGTGTTGATCCTCGGCAGTCCCCACGCGTTGCTCTCGCAGACGGTAGATAGCTCCTCAGAGCCATCTGTTGTTGCGAGTTCAGAGGCCGTCAGCATGAGGGACTCATCGGGCGGGGACGCGGCGGAAACCATTCTGGAAAGACCAAACGCAGACTCACAGGTCGCCTCACCGACAAACACAAAATCAGATTGGGATAGAGGCCCGAATGCGTGGAAGTTCATCGTCTATCCGGTCTATGCCTGGGTTCCATTCTTCAGTAGCAGCATCACCCTGCCGACGATTCCCTCGCCACCCGGTGGTGGCGGTCCCGTGACTCCCAGTGGTACTACATCCGGATCTTTCGATGGTGCGGCATTCGCCGGAGCGGAAATCTACAAAGGCAAATGGTCGGGAATGGTCACATTCCTCTATGCCGGACTCTCGGCCACGCGAACCGTCCCGAGAGCCACATTGACCACGGATTTCATATATGGCCAGGCCATGGTGGAGCACCATGCGTACAAGGGATTGAGTTTGGGAGGTGGCTTCAGGCGCATGGCTTTGGACCTGACTGCCACCGTGGACACCTTTCCATCGGTGGGCAGAACACCCGGCTTCTGGGACCCACTGCTGAGTGCAACTTATCGTAAGCAGCTCAACAGAAAGTGGCGCGTATCAGGCCACATGGACGGAGGCGGGTTTGGAGTCGGCAGCGACATCGACATCGGTGCAGCCGCTTACGCGGACTGGAGATTTGCCAAACACTTCGGCATGACCATGGGTGGCGCGTATCTCCACTTCGAAAACTCCAACACGGTACTCACAAAGACGCTGACCATCAAGCCGACTATGTACGGTCCAACATTTGGATTTGGGATCTATTTCTAGATGGATCCCTGGCGCGTCGGATCTGAATCTGTCCCATAGGGCTTGCCAACAACGGTAGAACCACCCATACCGTGTCATCCTTGCAAAGTCGAAGGAACTGCCCTGAAAATTCCAGCGCAGCGGTGCATGGGATTAGGAATACGGAGGGAGCAGCAGCCTTCAGACTGCTGAAATCATGCGCGAAGAGTTACAGGGCCTTTTAGGCCTGGACACTCCCCGTACTACTCTTCATGTTCTTCGGGTGGCGCAAAGCGCCATAAATGACTGCAGTTGCTTTTGCGCTCGTAACGGGGCACGACTCTTTTGGTCGTGCAGAAAAGGCTAATTAGACCGCGTGCTTTGGCCTCTGAGGGATGTCCTGAAGTCGGCCCTGGAACTCTACAGGGCATACTGTAAATAGCAAGATCTCCATCCGGGCCAAAAGGAAGCCATGAATCTGCTGCGCACCCCGCGCACAATCAAATTCGTTCTCGCAATTCTGGCTTTCTTTTTTTCGCCGGCTTGCACCCCGGGCCATGCGCAGGCCGCCATGCTGATGGAACAGTCCTTCGGCTTCTTCGGCTTTCTGAACCCCACTGGTCACGACGCCATGTACTTCGAGCGCATCTGCGCTGAAACCCCCATGAAGGTTCGGCGATGCGCACCCGGAGAAATCGGCGCAGTGATCACCCGCTACCAGGGAGTTGCGCACTACGACTGGTTGGCGACACCCCTCGTCCCGTATCTCTATTCCGTCGAAACCGCCGCCGAGGTTCCCTCACGAGCGGATCACGACGCGGTGATCCGCCTGCGAGAAAAATACCACGACCCTCATTTGCTGGCTTTGGGTAAGGACGTTCCCCGCGGCGGCGACCGGAAAAGAGGTTGGAGCCAGCTCGTAGGCGCCACCTATGACCGGCGTGTCTATGCCTTCCGCTTCGCCACCACCGAAGAGCAGGATGACGCGCTCATCGCTCGCCTTAACGACGATGCGAACCGTTCCCATTTCAATTTGCTCTACGGCAATTGTGCGGATTGGACAGGCAGTATTCTTAACTTCTACTTCCCCGGGCTCATCCATCGCAGCATTCTGCCCGACGGCGGCATTACCACCCCCAGGCAGGTTGCCTACAAGCTCGTGCGCTATGCGCGGAAGCATCCTGAGATGCAGTTGACGGTGTTCGATATCCGGCAGATCCCGGGCAATCGGCGCCACAGCCATGCGAATAAAAGCATAGCGATGTCCCTCATCACGTCTGGCTACGTCGTTCCCTTTTTCTTTATCAGTCCTTATATCGATGCGGTAATCGTCGTCGACTACGTCGGATGGGGTCGCTATCCCCTCAATCTCAAGCAAGCGCAGCTTCTGAAGCCAGAGAACATGGCCCCATTGACCATCGCAGCGCATTCCGAGCTAACCCCGCGGAGTCCTTAGCGCCTGCGAACAGGTCACTCAAGTCAAGCCCTCTTGCCCGCGTCTCCGCGGGTCCGCTTGAATCCAAACAGAAGATTCCTGCGGCCATTTTGCATGCAATTACCACGTCTTGTCGCACAATTAAGTCGTTAGCCTGAACTGGCGATGGGCCAGCGCAACTTCTCAGCCGCATCTCAGGTGAGGCGATAAGTCCTTTGCTGAGAGGACTCTGCACCTAAGCTCAATGGGCAGAGGATTTTGCAGCGACCCTCCTGGGCTAAATCATTGAAAACAGGGATTTTCTTTACAGAGTACCGGTGGGGGTATCCCGCCGAAAAGATCCCTTCACGGCCCCCGAGCCGGGACGAGTTGTGGACCTCCGATGTCCACTGGCCGAAAAGCTGTTAGCTCCTTTTGCCCAGCTGCGTGACCTCAATCACATTCTTGAAGGCACAAATAGCCATTTAATGTCTTTAGCGTTGTATCGGGAATCACTTCGATGCATACCGAGTAAAGATCCCCGAGCTATTAATCCAGAACTGAACACGAGCCAGTATGGGCCACTGAGCTTGCATAGCAAGTGAGAGCGACGATGCCTGCAGAAAAAGTCTTGATCGTAGACGATGAGCGTCTGGTGCGCTGGTCGTTGCGTCAGAAATGCGAAGAGTGGGGCTATAGCGTCATCGAAGCCGATTGCGGTGAGACCGCCCTTCGCCTGGCGCAGCGCGAATCCCCGGATCTCGTGCTCCTCGACGTGCGACTCCCAGACCTCACTGGAATTGAAGTTCTCGATCAGCTCAAGAAAAACGGCGACGCACCCGCCATCATCATGATCACCGCCGACCCGCAACTCGACGACGTGAAAGCTTCCATCAAGCTCGGCGCTTACGATTTCGTAGGCAAGCCCATCGATTTCGACCTGTTGCAGGACGCGATGCGTAACGCGCTCGATGCCACCAGCACCCGCAACGGCGACCTGCAATCCGCTCGCGGCAAGGCTCGTCCCGGCGTGGGCTACGACAGCGTCGTGAGCGTCTCGCCCAAAATGACTGAGCTGATGAACTTCGTCAAAAAGGTCGCGTCTTGCGAGGCCTCCACCATTCTCATCCAGGGCGAAAGCGGTACGGGCAAGGATCTCATTGCCAAAACGATCCATTTCGAAAGCAGCCGCCACGAAAAGCCGTTTGTCGCCATCAACTGCTCCGCCATCCCCGAGACACTGATGGAAGCCGAACTCTTCGGCCATGAAAAAGGCGCATTCACCGACGCCAAGCAGATGAAGAAGGGTTTGTTTGAAGCGGCCGACGGCGGCACTCTCTTTCTCGACGAAATCGGCGAGCTCACTCCCCTGCTCCAGGCCAAGCTGCTGCGTGTTCTCGAAGATCAGGTCATTCGCCGCGTGGGTGGCCTCCGCGACATCCAGGTAGACGTGCGCGTCATCGCTGCCTCCAATCGCGACCTCGAAAAAGCAGTGCGCGAAGCCCAGTTCCGCCAGGATCTGTACTACCGTCTTGCCATCATTGCGATTTTCATACCGCCTCTGCGCGATCGCAAGGAAGACATCCTTCCGCTCGTCGACTTCTTCATCGAACGCTATAATCGGCGCTTCCGGAAAGCGATTCGCGGTATCACCGACGAAACGCGGCATTTGATTCTCGCCCACAACTGGCCTGGCAACGTACGCGAGCTCAAGAACTCCATCGAGCGCGGAATGATCCTCGAAGAGGAGGCTTTCCTCCGCTCCATGTATCTGCCCTTCTCCGTCGGCGAATCCGGCGGGCGCACCCTCTTCGAACGCACTTCGCCCGCGGATGGTGGACGAAAGCTCGCCAACGGACGCGCTCTTCCCCGTCTCTACATTCCCGAAGGCGGAACGTCGCTCGAAGAACTGGAACACTCCATGGTTGAGCTCGCCATGGGCCAGGCCAATGGCAACCAGACCAACGCCGCCAAGCTGCTCGACATCAGCCGCGACACCCTGCGTTACAAGCTGAAAAAATTCAGCATGTCCCCCGCCGACGACGAAATCTGACCGCGTCCCACATCGCTTCTCCCGCCCAGAAGAATCGAAATAGACCGCCATAAGCGAAGAGCGGTGCTGGGAAACCATTCCCCAGCAGATCAACTGCGTCCCGTAGGGCCGGAACGAACCCATTCAAGCTCAATCAAAATTCAGCCGATGAACGGAACAAAGCAAAGTGAGGCCTTGTTCCATGAGACGGATTTTCCTCGTTGTCCTCGTGCTCCTCGCGTTCGCAGGTTTCGCAATGGCGCAGTTGACCCAGCCAACCACTGACGTTCTCGGTGCTCATCTCAACTATGGCCGCGGCTGCACCGCCTGCCATTCGCCGCACAGCGGCACCGCCGGAAACGGGCAGCGATCGAGCGCCGGTTCGGGCAGCACGATGCTGTGGGGCGAAGATGTCAGCTCGCTCTATGGCAAAACCATTACTACGGACGGCGGTAAATACGTTGAAGTCCTGCCGACGAGCATGTCCGCCGATACGCCCGATGTTTCCGGCATGCTAACGTGCCTGGGCTGCCACGACGGCAACATGGCTCCAGCTGCCATGATGAAGAACAAGGTGTATGAGAATCTTCCGTCTACCTACGGAAACCGCAACTCCATCCCCACGCTGATGGCAAGCAACGGCGCCGGAAGCTATATGAGTGACCATCCGATGGGCTTGAACGCCACGGTCGATTGCGGTGGAACGTCGGGCTGGGATTGCACAGAAGCGAACGGCATCATCAGCATGAGAGGGTCCGCTTCCAGCCGGTTTATCACCAGTTACGGCTTCTTCGTCAAGCCCGGTGTTTACAACAATAAAGCCGTAGTCGTCTGTACCACCTGCCACGAGCCACACTCGATGAATGTGGTCACGATCGGCCACAGCTCAAATTCCGGGCTGCCTCCTGGAACCTACACGACCATGTTTTTCCTGCGGGCGCCCTACAATCCAAACGACACTAACCCAATGTCGAACCAGACCGCACAATTCTGCCGTCAATGTCATGCTGACAAGTCAAACGAGATGAATGGAAGCACCGCCGGCACGGTGTTCTAGAGTCTTAACGCTTCACGCCGGGAGCCCGGCGCAAGCTGGCTGTCGAAACCGTGCCATTGGGATTGTGCGCAACCTGGTGGCAGACCAGCGTGCACGTGTTGGTCGAACGGTTGTAGGAAACCGGCAACGCTCCATTCGGCGCCACAACGTTCACGTCGAAATTCACCAGGCGCTCCCCGCTGATTGTGCCGCTTGCGGCGCCGATGCCGTGAGCAGTATGGCATGTGGAACAACTCACTCCCGTGTTGATGTGATCGCTGTGGTGATTCCAGCTCGTGTTCTTCACGATTTGGTTGGCTATGTCGTGGCACTTTGCGCACAACGCATAGGGTCCGTTCACACTGAGATCGGGATTGGGAAACAGATTTGAAATCGCCTGCCCCGGCAAGACCGTTTGGCTGAATTCATATCGGCGCTCCAGGATGTGGGTCCACCGGGAACCATGTGGGCCATTAGCGCCCGAGCCCCCAAACTCGCGATTGTCATCGCTGTTGTGGCAGTCGGTGCATAGAATCTGCGTTCCCATCGCGCGGCCAGGAGTGATTCCATCCAGGTTCAGCATGTTCGTCAGCAGGCTGGGCTGCGCGAACGCGCTGCTCCGGGCATGCATCACCGGATGGCTAGATGTCGCCGATAGGGCAAACTGCGGAATCTGGTTCAGAGGATCGCCGGCCGAAACCGCACGCACGGCGAAATAACCATAAATCGGCAGAACCTGCTTCGCTGCGCTGGTTCCATGACAGCGCAGGCAGTTCTCATACTGATTCACTGCCGGCGTCAGCACCGTGGTCCCATCGCTCGCACTGATGCCGAGAATGTTCTTCTGCGAGATGCGAAGCTGCGGCGCGGGTGGAAAGACCCCAACCGGTTCCGATCCATGTGCGTTGTGGCAATCGACGCAAGTCGCATGGCGATTGTTGTTCAGCAGAACGCCTTCCGTTGCATCATGCGGATTGGTCGCGGCCGGGAAAGGATGGCCGATCTTGGGAGTTGCGTACTCCAGAAACACATTGGCATAAGCCGGCATCGGCGAAACATTGGTCCCGCCGTTGTGACATGCAATGCAATCCTGTTCATTCTGCCCGCGCAGCAACCGCGCCGGACCGCTTGCATTGTGGGGCGCATGGCACGAGTTGCACCCATCGGCAGCTACGGTCGCATAGCTTCCGAGCAGCGCCTGGGGTGAAATCTTGCTTGAGGAAAGAGCGTGCGCACTGGTAGACCAATCGGCCAGCGGATTGACCTGGCTGCCCATCGTTCGGCTTGGATCGTGGCAGGCGAGGCAGAGTTGTCCATTCGAGCTGTCCTTCACCAGAAAGTTCAGCGAGACTGGATCCTTGGCCTGCACGTGCGGATTGTGGCACGAGTTGCACTCGACGTTGCCGTTGATCAGTTTCACTGCTCCAGTTGGATCGGCGGTCTTCCCGCTTGAAACCAGCGAAGCAGCCAGGTCGATGTTGTCCTGCAAGGGGAGGGCCATGCTGAATGGGTGGGAAGATTGCATGTTGCTGCCGAACACGTCGGCAGAGTACATCGATCCGCGTGTCGTGACCTGGCCGTATGCCACGGTCGCTCCCACAGCAACGGTGCCATCGTGGCAGCTCAGGCATTGATTGCTGACAGAGCCGAGCATCGGCTGAGTATTGTTGTTCTTCTCCGTACTGCTTGTGTAGGTCGAGTAGGTTTGCGTGGTGAGCTTCTGATTCCAAAGGCCCGTGTTCAGTCCTGAATGCGGAGCGTGGCAGTACGCACAGGAGTCAGGCCGGGAGCCGGTGACGGGTGATTTGCTTCCGGGGCCTAGACTATGCACGCCCAATGCATCGCCAACAATCTGCGCGTGCGCAGACACCCCAGTCAGGAGAATCGTAAACGCGGTCACCAGGACTCGGATTCTCACTTCGCTGCCCCCGCGACCGGGCTCTTCATGCTGGCGAACTGAAACACCTGGATCCGCCGATTGAAGGAATCCACAACGAACACTTTGTCGTCATGATCGATGAACAAGCCCGACGGAAGCTGAAACTCCCCTGCATGCGTGCCCTTGGCGCCAAAGTAGTAAAGCAGTTCGCCTTGGCGATTGAAAACCTGCACCACGCCCCACAAGGAATCCACAACGTAGAGATCGCCTTCCGAGTCGACACTCACCGCCTTCGGCCGGAACATTGCCCCGGTGGTGTCACCGATCTTTCCGATGGCGTACTGGAACTTCCCAGCGCGGTCAAACACCTGCACTCGGAAGTTCATGGCATCCACTACCAAGAGGTTCGGTCCGCTCAAGCGCAGCTCAGTGGGCAAATTGAATTCGCCTTCGCCGTCCCCGGTTTTGCCGATCGTCTGCAGGATGTTGCCCTGCATGTCGAGCACAAAGACCTGGTCACGAAGTGTATCGGTCACGTAAATGCGCTGTGCTGTCGAGTCTACGGCAATTCCAGTGGGTCGCTTGAAATATCCTTCGCCCCCCTTCAAGCTCCCGATGGCGCGCACGTACTTTCCGCTCGGTTCAAAGACAAAGATTTTGCCTGCCTCCGAGTCGGTGACGTAGATATTGTCCTGGGCATCGACTGCGACGCACTGCGGTGTTGTCATCGCGTCTTTGCGCTTTTCCCTGCGCTCGATGAACTTGTACTTACGCTGCGCGAAATCGAAGATGTGCACCCCCGAGGCGCCAGGATCGGTCACAATGATCCTGCCGTGCGAGTCAGCGGTAATGCTGTAAGGACGAACAAGAAAGCGAAAATCAGGAGCGCCTGCGACAACATCTACCAGCTTGTTCCAGAAACCCCGGTTTGGCTTCACCTCGGACTCTGATCTGAAACTATGCTCCCAGGTGAGTTTGCGGCCGCCGTCGAGCGACATCTCCCACAGCTCTGGCGTGGCTGCAACTTTTGCTTTAGGCGCTGGCCAGATCGCAGGGGGCAAAAGTGCCAGACCCACCATCACCGGTATCGCGCATCGGCAGAGGTGCCGCTTTCGGGTTAGAAGAAGTTGAACCAACGTGAAATCCCCATGTAGTACGACGAGATCACCTCTGGCTGGGTACCGGTGACGCTGAATCCCTGTTCCAACCGGGCGTAGCCGCTGATGAAGTTCAACTTGCGAACCTGATATTGAAGGAGCGCGTTATATTGGCTGTTCTCATTATCAGATGGAATGCCGTTACTGATGGTGTTGCTGGTCGCCTTCCCATAGGTCGCGGCGAGAGTCAGTCTTTTCGTCGGACTGCTCGACATTCCGAAGGAATAGCTCTTTCCGCCGAATAGGCTCACAAGACTGGACGGCAGGATCGGCGAAGGCACTGGCACACCAACAAGGCCGGTGCCGGTTGCCAGCGCCTGGCCGTCCGACTTGGAATAGCTACCAGTGGCCGTGATGTAGGCACCATACCCGAATGAGCCGTTATAGGTCTCGCTACTGTTAGAGGTCCCGGCTTGATCGGTCAACGCGGTGCGAGCGACGCCGCCTCCAGCACTCAGGCTGAACATCCCCCAGTTTCGGCTAATGTTGCCCGAGAAGTTGTAATACGAGTTCATGTAGGTGATAAGAAGGGTCTGCACGTTTTGTGCGTAGCTGAACGATTCGTTTACTCTCCACCCAAAAATCCGGTTGGAGTAGTTCTCAGCTGCTGAAAACCCAATCGTGTCCTGCCCGTTCTGGTCAGCAGAGTTGGCAGACACACTTACTGAGGAATTGATGGTGCCATCGAAAAGTGCGTGCGTGTAAGTGGCGCCACCGCCGTACGATGTCACCCCGTAGTCCTCGCCCAGGAAGCTCTGCGTGCGGCGCTCAACGAATCCTGAAGTCTGCAGATTCGAAACCGGAGTGTATGATGCCACTGCCATCAAGTCCAGCGAATTGGAGGACTGGTCCGAATTCAGTCCGGGGACCACGCTCCCCGCTGCGATGACAGACTCAATGATTTGTCCGGTCAGATTGTCAGAGTAATTTGCCGTAGCTGTGATCGCGAGCTTCGCGGTCGGATGTACAGCGGCATCTGCGTTCACGGTATCAATCGCCCCAGTCGAAGAAATCCCAAGGTAATCGCTATTCCATGTAGATCGGTTTATTCCGACCGAAAACGAGCCGGCAAGGGGAAGCATATGAGACAGATTGCCGCCGTAGGCGGTGTTGTCTGAACGAATCTCTGCATTTGGGCCAGCTACGACCTGCGGAATCAGCGAGTGTGCCGATCCAGTAGCATAGTAAGCGCCCATGTTGAAGCCTTCCCATCGATAGCCGGAATGCAAATTCAGAGAATGAAATGAATTCTCGCCATTATCGTTTGTTCCATATACCGAATATTGACTGGATCCGCTCTGGAAACCTGCCGAAAAGCTGGGCGCGTCGGGAAGATTCTCGCTCCAGTTAATGCCGAACGTGTCGTTGTTTCCGTGCGTCACATAGTCGGCAATTCCCGGAACGGCGTAATTTCCTTCGCTGTTATAAGCCTTTGAATAGGTGATGGAGCCAGGGAATTTGCTGCCAGCGAAAATATTCGCGCTGAGGTTGAGCCCGCTGGCGTTGGAGATAGACTGGAAGCTCGAATTAGCGCTGGATTGATTCAAGTAGGGCGAGAAGTTATAGGAGATAAAATTCGGGCTGTGAAACGATCCTGAGAATGAGGCGGCGCCCCCGACGGTCCACCCATGGGAAGACCCGGTCATATTTCCGAAATTCGCCGTGTATCCCGATGATATCGTGCCCGTCCCGCTCGTGCTGGTCTCGCCAAACCGGATCTGAGAGGCCGCAGGTATTGCTGAAAGCATTAGCCCTGCAGTTATCAGCCACGCGACTCGAAGAAACCGAACCACTCAATCCATCCTTAAGCTCTCTCGTTTCGGATTCCACTTGCACGATCCGACCGAGTTTAGAAATCAGTTGCTGTCCCCGGCGCGAATATGAATTCAACCCCTTTTGCCGCTGTTACAGCTCTTCGATCTTCGCGTTCTGCCGTAGTTTCTGGTCCAATGCGGCTCGAAGCTGGTTCATCTTCGCATCGTGCAGTTCCTTGAGCAGTTGCGCTTTTACTTGTTCAAATTTGGTCTGGCCTGCCTGTGTGTGTGCCTGAAGTCGAACGATGGTATAGGCCTGTTCTAACTGGATCAGGCCACTCATATCGTTTGGGTGCATGGATAGAAGTGCCTTGACGACCTGTGGCGCCAGTTGATCTACCGGAATCGGCTTGTGCTGGCCCATCATTACGCGGTAATCATCATCGGAGATCTTCTCGGCGAGTAACCCGAATTCCTCGGCTGTCTTCGTCGTCTTCGCCTGTCTCAGCGCGTTCTCGGCGCGAGTACTCACTTCTTTCAACTGCGCGGAAGTGGCATTGGGTGGCGGCAGGATGGAAATTGTCTGAAAAGTGAACGACTCGGGATAATGGAAGCGGGCTGGGTTCTTGTCATAGTATGCCCTGGCTTCAGCGAGCGAAATTCCGCTCTTGTCATCGACCTCAGCTTTCAGAAAGGCTTCAATCAAAAGCGAGCGTCGAATCTTCTCCTGCAATAGCTGGTGTGAACCGTTGAAATCGCTTTGCAGAAACGCGTTGTACTCTTCCGGCGTTGCGAACTGTTTGCGAAAGTCCGCTTCTGCATGCTGCATCTTCGCCGGCGGCACTGTCATCTTTTTACGCAGCGCTTCCTGATATACCAGCTCTTCAAAGATGATCATCTTCAGGGCGCCATCGCGAACCTGCTTTTCGAGGTCTTTGGGAATCCCGTTATGCTGCCTGGCATAGGGAAAGATCGCGTATTCTTCGCGAACCAGGTCGGAGTTGCTGAGGACCGCGTTGTTCACACGTGCGACCGGCTTGTCTGCCGGCAATTGTGCGGGCCTTGCCGCGCTTTGAGCAGGAACCTGGGTGAAGACGGTCGGTGCATGTGATGACACCTGGGCAACAGCCGCACCTATACCCAGAAAAAGAAATTGAAGAAGGAAGAATTTGTACTTCATATAGGCGACCCCGCTTAAAAGGAAGGGGAGGGAAAGTAGCCCCCTCCCCTCATGCATAAAGATTTAGAAAGTAGTTACCGCGATGCCGTTGTTCATCTCGTTCGACTCGCCACCATGGCACTGGCGGCAGAACTGCGCTGTCTGGTTGCTGCCGGCGGTGCCGCTGGCTGGGTTATACGGTGCGCGAATGAAGAACATCGTCGCGTACGTTCCAGGAGTCAGACCTGACTTCGAGGCAGTCACTTTTACCACGTTCATCAAATGCTGGTTGTGGCAGGTGGTGCACATCACAACCGGTGTGTTGTTATAGTTGCCCGGGCTGACGAAGAAACCATAGTTAGTGACGAACTTGCTTGAGTTTGCTCCGGTCATCTGAACTGCACCGGCGGAGCTAATCGTGCAATCCCAGTCGTATGTTCCACCGCAGGTCATTACGGCGGTCAGACCTACCGGGTGATCGTTCAGGTAATTGCCCTTGGTGGTGCCGTCATTCCCGAGAAGCGTAGGGATGAAGTTCTGGGTCCCGTATGTGGCCGGCAGTGCCTCATAGACCCTGTTCTTCATCATGGCGCCCTGTGCATAGTTGCCGTCATGGCAGCTAAGGCACGTGAGCAGACCGGCAACGTCGGGCGTGGTGGCCGCCATGCTTGTCGGCAGGGTTTCTACAAAGCCGCCGCCACCGCTGGTGATGGTTTTGCCGTACAGGCTTGCGACATCCTCGCCCCAGAGAGCGACGTTGCCTGAAGTCGGATCGGCAGTTTTGGCGTTTCCGTTTCCGTAAGCGCCGCTGTGTGGTGCGTGACACGCCGTGCAACCGCGTCCGTAGTTGAGGTGGGCCCCGAGGACGTCAGTGTTTGGCTGGTAGCCGGGTCCCTGAGCCGCCGCGAATCCCGCGGTTGCCAGGAACGTCATTGCGATAAAAAGATTGCGCTTCATTGAGTAGAGCCTCCTAGTGCACTTTGTGTTGCTCTCGACCGAACCGTGGACGTCGACCCTACTGGTGTGGTTTTCAGCTCAGTCTTCATACATCACCCGTGCACGCTTCGTGCCGTTGGTTTAGAGCCTGTTTGGATTTCGAACATCCCACGTAATTCATTGTCGAGAAGCGGTTTGTACGTTTCCTGCAAGGAACAAATCATGTAACCGCTCCAGAATCTGTCAAAGTCGATGGGCGTTCTCCCGCAGTGCATTGGTGAAAAGCCCCAAGTCGTTCGTGACAGCCGTCACAATTGAGTCATTCTGCATGCTTCAATCTGTGATCTACCTTCGGACATTACCAATGGATCGCGTGTAGTCATGTGATTTACATCACGTCCCGATGTGATGCAGCTTGCTCTACTGAGCTTCGCCGCGCCATTACAGTGGATGAGCAGCGCACCTATTGACGGAACGTTCGTTCGGCGGGAAACGTGCTTGCAGATTGTTTGCTGCTCCGCAGTTATTCTTCGATGAGGCAGCATTCTCGAGTTCTTCTCGCATTGGAGTTCACGGTATGACACACGACCCAACCGCGACGGTCCCTGCGGTGCCAATCTTGCGGTCGGCACAGGTCTACTCCATGGCCGTCCTCTGCCTGGCGGTAGGTCTTGGCATCGGATACCTGATGCGCGGTTCGCAGCTCACTGTGCTTCCGCCGCAGAGTGATATCCGCGCGGTGACGCAGACGACGCCCGCAGGCGCAAAGCCAATGGGACATCGTCCAAGCCTCGAAGAGATGAGACAGATGGCCGACAAGCAAGCGGCGCCGCTGCTCGAAAAGCTCAAAAACAATCCAAATGACAGCGCGCTACTGGTGCAAGTTGGCGGCATTTACCACACTACGCATCGGTTTAAAGAAGCAGCCGACTATTACAACCGTGCATTGGACACCGATCCCAAAAACGTTGCTGTTCGCACCAAGCTGGCCTCGAGCCTCTATCGCAATGGAGATATCGATGGCGCTATCACGCAGTTAAATCGAGCCCTAACCGATGATCCGAAAGACGCGAATGCGCTCTTTGACCTGGGCATGATCAGGTTGCAGGGCAAGGGCGACCCCAAGGGCGCTCTCGCTGCGTGGCAGCGGCTGCTCAAAACAAATCCGCAACTCAGCCCGGAGCGCAAGGCTACGGTGTTGAAGCTCATGGCCGATGTAATGACGATGATGGGCGATCAACACGGAATCGAGAAAGCGAGGAGCAACGATGGACACGAATAATTCTCCTCGGAAACAGTGGACCGCCCAGAGTGCTCTGGTCCTGATGGCGATCTGTTTGCTGACCGGAATCGGCGGCGGTTGGGTTCTTCGAGGGGCCCGCCTGCCCGTGCAAACAGATGGCTCAAAAATCTCAGCCATGCCACAGACAGCGGCAATCAGCGCACCGACGGCGCCGAAAGCGCCGAGCCCTGATCAGTTGAAAGCGGTGGCCGACAACCAGGCCGCTCCGATGATCGCGAAGCTCAAAGCGGATCCGAGGAATCTGGAACTGCTCACCAGTATCGGCAATTTGTATTACGACGCACAGCAATATCCAGTCGCAGTCGACTACTACGGGCGCGAGCTTCAGATCAAGCCATCCGATGCCGCGGTGCGAACCGACATGGCAACAGCCTATTGGTACCTGGGAAACACGGACACGGCAATTGCGGAGTTTAACAAGGCGCTCACCTATGCGCCAACCAATCCGAGTACGCTCTTCAACCTTGGCCTGGTCAAGTGGCAAGGCAGGCACGACAGCACTGGCGCCATTGCCGACTGGAAGAAGCTGCTGGCCACCAATCCCAACTACGAAGGCAAAGACAAAGTCGAACAGATGCTGTCTGATGTAGAAAAGCAAACTGCAGCGAAGCCGGGCGCCAAAGGCTGATCACCTTCAGCGCTGCGTAACGATGACGGCGCAGTGCCGATTACCGCGTGTGCGATTCGTGGCAGTATGCGACGCGCCAACCGGCTGGGCGTAGCTCCCATATTGACGTGACGACGAATTTATCGTCGTGAGATGTCCCATCCGGCAAGGTGCGATGGGTTGCTAGCTGCTGGGTGACGAGAGCGACCCGGGCATCGAGGCTAACTATTTCCGGCTCGGCCTGCTCGCTGTAGACGACGTCGCTCTTGCCGTTTCTCCACCACTTCAGCTGTTGCTCACGGAGATTCGTGAAGCCGTGGATCACTTCACCGTCCACAATAAAGATCAGCGAAGGATCATGAATATAGGTGGCAAGAAAAGCATCTGTGTCGTGAGCGTTGGCGGCGATCACTTCCTGCTGGAGCAGGGGAAGGATCTGCTGCAGGGCCGCAGGGCGCGACTGCGCCTGCACAAATGTGGCTACGAACAAAGATGTGGCGAAAATGAGAGAGGCACCCTGTTTCATTGCGCTCCTTGAGTGCGTTCGAGTGTGGCAGAGTCGACTTTTCCGCTCAATGGGAAGATTCGCACATTCTATGGTGGTGTCAGTGCACCGTGTCAATGCGATGGAACACAGGGCAGAATCTGCGAGCCTCTTATGCCATGCAGCGATCTGCAAAAGAGAGAGCCAGCGGCGATGGGATCAGTAGAGTGGGGGCTCGCCGGGAGGGCGCGTCTTCCAGCGTCGATGAATCCAGAGCCACTGATCTGGATAGCGGCGGATCCAGGACTCGAGTACGTCGTTGCATTGCTGCGTGGCGGCGAGAACATCGGCTTCGGAGTTTCCGGTTTCGGTGAAGTGCAGTTGCGGGCCGAAATGAAGAACATACTTCTTTTCGGCGGGCTCCCATAACATGAAGCCGGGTACGACGGCGGCGCCGGTTTTGAGGGCTACGCGAGCGAGGCCCGAGGCTGTACAGGCCGTGATACCGAAGAAACTTACGAATTCGCCCTGGGGCGGCGTCATGTTGGTGTCCATGAGAATGCCAACCGCACTGCCCTCGTGCATAGCCGTTAGGAGGCCGCGCGCGAAATCGTCTTTGTGGAGCACGCGATTGCCATGCATACAACGGATACTGTTGACGAATTCGTCGAGCTTGCGATTGTCGAGACGCCGAATCACCAAGCCCATCGGATGCCCCATCAGTGAGTGGTAGAAGCTCGAGAGTTCCCATGCACCGAGGTGCCCGGTGAGAACTAGAACTCCCCTGGCCAGTGCTTTAGCAGCCAGATAGTGCTCGAGGCCTTCGGTACCTATCCAGCGCTGCGTGTTCTCACGTGTGTAGTGGGGCATTCGGCAAAACTCGACAAGATGCCATCCGAGGTGGCGATAAAGAGACCGGAGCAGATCTTTACGCGCTTCGGGTGTCAACTCTGGAAGTGCGAAGGATAGGTTGCGCTCGCCCACGCGCCGCAAACGGCCCATCAGGCGATAAACGGTCCAGGCCAGGACACCCGCAAGCAGGCGTGCCAGCGAGCGCGGCATCCAACTAAGTGCGCGGGCTACTGCAATCACCAGCCAATACTCGAGGGTTTGTTGCATCTTTTGAGGCAAAACTAAGTTTAGGGCATCGGGGCGGAATTTGTTCGCGTGGTCGCTGCAGACAATCCAAATACAAAGGGCGGCCCATATTCAGGCCGCCCCTCGACAACAAAATTCAGTTGCCTGGTCTCATTTGCCTTGTGAGAAGTAGTGCGCGACCGTGCGGACGAATTCGACCGCTCCAGCGGGTACGCCTACGTTGCCCTTCAGCACGTTCTGAAAGCTCTGCGGAGCGCCGTAGAAGATTTCGGTATCATCCTTGTTTTGAGAAACGCTGGTGCCGTCGAGGCTGATTCCGGCAAACACACCCTTGTTACGCGAGTAGCTTAGCAACTCGGCATTCATCTTCCAGTCGGTCGCGGCCTGTCCGGCGCGTCCAACTGGTCCCGCAGCCGCCGACGCATCGGCACCGATTTTGAACTTGTTCTTCAACAGGTCCTGGAATCCACGATCGTTCACGGCAACCAGGATCAGGTCGGTGGATTGGCCGCCTATCTGAAATCCAAATGAACCGCCCGCCATGCGAATGAAGACCGGCGCGCTCCAGCCATGACCGGTACGGCACGTGACCACGCCCTGTCCGTATTGCGCACCAAAGACAAATGCGCCCTTGATCATGCTGGGAACCACGCCAACGCAGGTCGCCTGCTGCAGGATGTTTCGCGGAATAGTACTGTCCTTTGCCTGCATGATTTGATCGAGAACCGTCTTCGCTGCGTCGACGCGGTCCTGCAATGCGCCCTTCGACGACGCGTTGGCAGTCGAGCTAGCAAGTAAACAAAGACAAAGAGAAGCAATAAATCTTTTCATTCTGGGGAGTCCTTTCATTTCCAATGCACACGCATCGCGCAGCTTCCTGGTTGCTGATGTTTAGAACTGCTTTAGAAGAACAAAGTCGCGCGAGAAAAGCCCAGGATTTTGCACCAAGGAATCTCGGCGGGCAACATGCCGAATTCAGCCTACAGCATAGCCACAGAGCCAAAACGAATGGACCGGGAGGAAATCGTCTGCCCGCATCTCGCAAATTACGCTGCTGTGTTCGACCAGAAAATATTGGACCAGGGGATCTAGCCGCGGGAGGAGGGACGCCGAAATAAAAAAGAGGAGTTCACAGGCCTCATGGTTCACATGATGCCTGGGAACTCCTTTCCCCAGATCTGCGTTGTTTCTGGAATGATTATTAGTAATGTTCCGAGATCTCACAAGAGTACTTAGGTTTTACATTTTTAGTAATCTCTTGCGGGGTAATTTTATAGTTACTAGCCGCAGATTACCGGCCTCGATCAGGCAGTGACAGCCTCCGCTGCGTGCATCGTAGCAGGGGACGGCTTGTATGACCCGTGCAATGCCCGCATCGAAAGCTCAATCCGATTCTCGGCGCCCACTTTACGCATCAGTTTGCCTACATGCGCCTTCACAGTGCGTTCCTCGATGCCAAGTTCCTCAGCGATCTCGCGATTGGAGCGTGCGAGCAACAGCAACTGCAAAACCTGTTCTTCACGCGCGGTGAGATGCGGCCGCGGGCTGGTGACACTGGAATCCTCGCCCGAGAGCAGGCGGTCAATAAGCTTCGAAAGCAGCTTCCGCGGAGCCCATATGGACCCGGAGATGACGACGTCGAGGGCCTCGCGCACAAGTCGCGGACCGGCGCCTGTATCAAGATAGGCGCGAGCTCCCGCGATGATGGTGTCCATCATGACCTGTTCGTTGCTGTCGGGACCGATGACCACCATGCGAAGGTTTGGGCGCTTGCGGCGAATGCCTTCCAGAACGCCAAGTTTCTTTGAGGAACTGCTCCAATCAATCAACACATACTCAATAGATTCATTGTCCAGGTGCTCTTCGAGGGTGCCCACGATGGGAAGCAGAGGCGTTTCTCCGGTTTTTGCGTAGTTCTCAAAGATGCTGGTGAGGCCTTCGAGCCGCATCGGTTCGTTGGCGACGACACCGATTCGGATTGGTTCCAAGCTGTACATCGCGGGCATCGAGCCTCTCCTTGCCTGGTTCAACGAACGATCGGGTTGTTGGCCTTCCCAGACTCAGGTCTTTAGGTCAGGCAAGCTGCATTCCCCGTCTTTTGTTGCACTTTGCCAGGCGGTTGTTACCGATGGCATCGTTGTTTTGATTACCTTGAAATAACAGTATCCGGCAAAGTCACTGTTTCGCATAGGCTTTAGCGTCAGGGAACGGGCGTTCTCCTATCTCTAAAGTCACAAGGGACGGGTTTTCCACCGTTCCGGAGGAGCGTTTCCGGTCAAAACGTGACCTGGAACACGCGCAAACGGCGTGATCCTGCCCTCCATCCGTCGTCACTCTCTCAAAAAATCCTCTCCGGCGGTGTTTCACAAATGAGCCAAAGGCTGTACCATCAGTCCGGTAGGGCGTGGTACAGTCGAAAACAGTCGCGCTAGCGAGGTGATCGCATTGATTAAACAAGACATCGTGCACCATGTAATCGAGCGCACAGGCCTGCCCCGCACGAAGGCCGAAGCGGCAGTCGATACTGTGTTTGAGGGCTTGAAAGAAGCCCTGGCAGCAGGCGAGCGCATTGAACTGCGCGGTTTTGGTGTGTTCAGCGTACGCGCGCGTAAAACCGGCATCGGACGCAATCCCCGCACCGGCACCGAAGTCAGCATCACGCCTGGAAAAGCCGTGCGCTTCAAGCCCGGTAAAGAACTGCATACATTGGAGTCCGGGACACCCACTCCGAGCGCCTGATTCGCACGTCGGGTCGAAGCGCTGG
>NZ_JBARMD010000606.1:0-5337 GCF_049802275.1 Occallatibacter sp.
TACTACCACTTCAGCGATATCGAGACTGGCGAGCGCGTAAGAGGCGTCGAGCTCTCCTCCATCGATACTTCCCTGCTGCTCTGCGGCATTCTTAGTGCGCGCGCATACTTCGAAGATCCGAAAATCAAGTCGCTGGCCACGCAGATTTACGAGCGCGTCGACTGGCCGTGGATGCTGAACGGCGGAAAAACATTCTCCATGGGATGGCACCCGGGCGAGGGCTTTATCGATGCTCGATGGGAGCATTTCTGCGAGCTCATGATGATCTACCTTCTCGCTATCGGCTCGCCCACCCATCCCGTACCCGGCGATTACTGGAAGAACTGGACCCGCCCTGTCATTCATTACAAGGACTTCACCTATATCAGCGGCAACGACCCGATCTTTACGCATCAGTACTCGCACGCCTGGTTCGATTTCCGCAACAAGCGTGATGATTACGCCAACTACTTCGAAAACTCGATCACAGCAACCGAGGCGCACAAGGCGTTCTGCCTCTCCTACCCCAAATGGTACAACGAGGATTACTGGGGCATTTCCGCCTCGGACTATAAAGATGGTTACACCGCATGGGGAGGACCTCCGGCACAGGGGCCCATCGATGGAACCGTCGTTCCCTGCGCGTCGGCTGGCTCACTCGCTTTCGTTCCCACTAATTGCATCTCCGTTCTGCGTGCCATGCGCGACAAGTGGGGCAAGCAGGCCTGGGGCCGGTACGGTTTTGTGGATGCGTTTCATCCCGCGGCAAACTGGTACGACACGGATGTCCTCGGTATTGACCAGGGAATCTCGGTTTTGATGGCAGAGAACCTTCGAACGGGTATGATTTGGAATACATTCATGCGCAACCCTGAAGCAAAGGCCGCGATGCAGCGCGCCGGGTTTCACACCGCCGCATGAGTGTTTAGACGCAGTTCCTGGAGCAGAACGACTTGGCCAGAGCACCAATCAAGCCGATCACGCTGAAAGAACTCGCTGCGATGCTTGAGCTGTCGCAGTCCACGGTTTCCCGCATCATCAACGGAGAGGCCACAGCCCATCGCATCGCCGAGGAAACCCAGCAGCGCGTGCTGCATGCCGCTGCCCTCAATGGATACATCGCCAACACCATGGCGCGCGGCCTGCGCCAGAAACGCACCTACACCATCGGCGTCATCGTCCCCGAAATCAGCGAAGGCTACTCCACCACCGTTATCAGCGGAATCGAAGACGAGCTGCTCAAGGATGGCTTCTTCTACTTCGTCGTGAGCCATCGTCACCGGGCGGACCTGCTTGAGGGATATCCGCGCATGATGCTGGCTCGCTCGGTTGAAGGCATCATTGCCGTCGACTCGCCTGTGAACGAAGATCTGCCGGTACCGCTGGTTTCGATTTCAGGTCATGACCGACGCGAGGGCGTCATCAATATCGAGCTGGACCACGACCAGGCTGCAAATCTCGCACTGTCGCATCTGAAGACGCTGGGGCACAAACACATCGCGTTCATCAAGGGCCAGCCGTTCAGTTCAGACACTGTCTTGCGCTGGCAGGCAATTGTGCAGGCCGCCCGCGATCTGCATATCGAAATTGACGATCGCCTTGTCTTCCAGTTGCAAAGCCCGGAGCCGGGTCCAGCCCCCGGGCAGGAGGTTACGCGGCACCTGTTGCAAAGTGGTCAGCCCTTCACCGCAATCTTCGCCTTCAATGATGTGACCGCCATCGGCGCCATTTCGGCGTTGCGGGACGCCGGATTGCGCGTACCAAAAGATGTCTCGGTTCTCGGCTTCGACGACATCATGGCTGCATCGATGCATCATCCGCCATTGACCACCATTCATCAGCCACTGCGCAGCATGGGCCAGGTTGCGGCCAGCACATTGCTCTCGCTCATCCGCAATGAGGTCCCACATCCGCAACCCGAGGCGATCACCGTCTATCCCAGGCTTGTCGTCCGCAAATCCACCGGACACTCCATCCATCAGTCGGAAAGCATAAGCCAATCCGCTGATGAGCAACCGCCTGTCCTCAGAACGACGGACGGCGCGATCTAAATCACCCATCACAGAAAATCGCGCCATGCTGATTGCTTTCAGGTGGTTTTGCGCGCGACCGTAGCGCGCGTCGCGCCTGTCGAGATACCGCCATCCACCAGCAAGGTTTGCCCGGTAATGTACCGGCTCGCCTCAGATGCAAGAAACACAACCGCGCCGTCAAGATCATTCGGCAATCCCGGGCGCTTCACCGGAATGCGATCGGCGAGGTAAGCCACCCACTCGGGGTCTTCATAAAGCACCTTGTTTTGCTCCGTCTTGAACCAGCCCGGCGCGAGACAGTTCACGGTAATTCCGTGCTGTCCCCAATCGTCCGCCAGGCTCATCGTCAGTTGGCGAATGCCGCCGCGACTCGCGCAATACGGCGCCAGCCCCGCAAATCCAAACACGCTGGTCACGGACCCGATGTTGACCATGCGCCCATAATTGTGCTCGATCATGCCGCGCGCAACGGCCTGCGCTACAAAAAAACTCCCGCGCAGATTAGTGTCGAGCACCAGATTCCAGTCGTCCCAGGTGACCTCAAGCGCCGGCTTTCGCACGTTGCAGCCGGCGTTATTCACCAGGATATGAATCTGCCCGAACGCTGCTTCGGCTTCCTTCATCATGTGCGCGATGCTGGCTTGGTTGCGTACGTCAAGTTCGAGTGCGACACTACGCCGTC
Organism: Occallatibacter sp.; assembly: GCF_049802275.1. NCBI lineage: Bacteria > Pseudomonadati > Acidobacteriota > Terriglobia > Terriglobales > Acidobacteriaceae > Occallatibacter > Occallatibacter sp. The sequence continues at coordinate 2,695 of NZ_JBARMD010000606.1, forward strand.
CCAGGGCTCGTATCTCCGCTTCGAATTCGTGAAGGGATTCGCGGCGTCTGCTCGTCAGCACCAGGTCTGCGCCTGCCTTCGCCAGCGCTCGCGCAAAATACTGCCCCAGCCCGCGGCTGGTTCCCGTCACAATAGCAACCTGGCCCGTCAGATCAAAAAGCGAATCAGGCATTAAAGCCTCGTTTCCCCAGGGTCAGCGTGCTTCATCCATGGGAGACAGCACAACCTTCATCAGGTTCGGCTCCTGGGCGTGCAGCCGATCAAACCAGCTAGGCCCTTCTTCGAGTGGCGCGACTGCCGTAATCATCGGACGCACATGAATGCGCCCGCTGGAAATCAGTTCGATCGCTTGCGGGTATTCCCCCGCCGAAGCATTAGTTCCCTGAATCTTGATTTGTCGCGATACCACTTTCTGAAGCGGCAGCACAACTTCCGGCTCGATGTTTCCGATCAGCGTGACGGTTCCGCCTTTGCGAACGCTGTCAATCGACTCCGCAACTGTCTTAGCACGTCCAACCGCGTCAAATACCGCATCCGCGCCCACGCCGCCTGTTCGCGCCAACACCGCTTTGGCAATCTCTTCGCCCGTTCCACGCAGCGCTTCGTCCGCGCCCAGCAGTTCACCGAGCGTCAGTCGCGTCTCGTCGATGTCCGCGATCATCACCCGTCCCATGCCCGCCGCGCGCAAAGCCTGCATGGTCAGCAATCCGATCATCCCCGCTCCCACCACCAGCGCCGTATCGCCCTGCTTCACGCCGCTCACCTTCACCGCATGAAGCGCCACTGAGGTTGCCTCCAGCATGGCCGCCTCGGGGAACGACATCTTACTCGGCAATCGATAAAGTATGCGCTCGGGCACCGTAATGTATTCCGCGAAGGCTCCATTCCTGCGATATTCGCCGCACGACACGCCAATCACTTCGCGTCGATCGCACAGATTCATCTCACCCCGCCGGCAATAAATGCAACGCCCGCAGTAAACCGTCGAGTCGAAAGTGACGCGATCGCCTTGTTTGTAGGCACTCACGCCGGATCCGACGGCGACAATCACCCCGGCGGCTTCATGTCCCATGATGAGCGGCGGAATGCGCCGGCCCGAAAATCCGTCGTAGCCATGCACGTCGCTACCGCAGATGCCACACGCAGCTACACGCAACAGCACCTCATCTTCGCCTGGCTCCGGCCGCGGCACATCTACAATCGCAAACTTCCCGTATTCTTCCAGCAGCAAGGATTTCATCAAAGCCTCTGGTCAACTCTCAGTTGCAGGCTGATGCAGAAAATAGCGTTGCACCCGTCTTTGATTCTACTGCTGAAGCGCCCCGCGTCGCGCGCAGCCATCCCCCACAACCCGAACCCGCCAACCCATTAACGTCGCAGAAACACGCTGGCCCTCCCCGAGGGGAGGGCCAGCCTGCCGAACCTGGGACGAAGCTAATTGACGGTTACAGTAAACGTTGTTGTCGCCGTTGTCTTGGCCGGATCGCTGCCCGTTGAATTCACGGTGAACACATAGCTGCCGGATGCCGTTCCAGGATCGCTGGTTCCGCCTCCCCCGCCTCCGCCACTGCTTGAGCCGCCGCCACCGCAGGCCGCGAGGCTGCCAAGCGTCACCATCAGTAAAAACATCCCCAGCATCGCGCGCCAACTGCGCCGCCGTGCCGGAATTCCGAAGAACACCACCAGCGCGAGAATCGCGCCAGATCCGGTCACAGCCAGGCCTGGAAACGCAGGCCGCTTCAGTGCTGCGGTCGTTGCCGCCTTGGTCGTTACGGTAGCTGTGCCGCTCGCGCCACTCCCAATTGCCGCGGTGGAAACTGTGCAGTGTGGAGTGTCGGTTGCCGAGTTCGTCGGACTCCCCGCATTCAGCGTGCACGTGCCCAGGGTCACGTTCGCCGAATAGTTGTTGGTGGTCGTCCAGGTAATTGTTGAGGTTGCCGAAGTGCCGCGTCCGATACTCGCGGGCGCTGTCGCTGCGAGGGCATAAGTGGACTGCGCAACCGTAACGCTTCCCGTTCCAGTTGCCGTTGAGAAGTTGCTGTCTCCGCTGTAGCTGACGGTCAACGTGTCAGTTCCGGCGCTAAGGCTGTTCGCAGGAATAGCGATCGTGGCACTACCGGATGCGAGCGGCTGCGCCGACGAGGTATAGCTTCCTGACGACAACGTTACCGTGCCGGTTGGTGTTCCGCCTGTTCCCGCCACCGCTGCCGTCACATTCAGGCTCTGCCCCGAGTTGATGCTGCTTGCGGCTGGTGTCACCGTCACGGTTGGAGTCGGCAAGGGAGTCACCGTCACAGTCGTCGTTCCGTTAGCAGCGGCGTACGTTGAGTCGCCACTGTAGCTGGCTTGCAAGGTATCCGTGCCCACCGAGAGCACACCGGGCGAGAGGTTGAAGGTGACGCTTCCGCTGGAAAGGCTCTTCGTAGCCGATGCGAAGGTTCCACTCGTCAACACCACGGTTCCGGTAGGCGTGCCGCTCGCGCCGGTCACGGTAACGGTAACGGTGGTTCCCTGCCCACTCGTGATGGTCGTCGGCGAAGCCGAAACACCCACCGTCGCAGTCGCCGTCCCGGTGGTCGTTCCGCTCCACCCATTCACGACGTTGGCAACGTTGAGCGATCCGAGACCGGTGGCCTCATCATA
>NZ_JBARMD010000607.1:0-17773 GCF_049802275.1 Occallatibacter sp.
GCTCCGCTTACCCCACAGTCGACATGTCGACTGTGGGGCCCCAAGCTGCTCCGCTCAGGATGACACTGCTAAAACGCGAACTGTTGCGGGACGACTCAAGTCGTGCCCTGACACAAATGCGAATCGCAGAGAATTCTTGCAGTCAATCCAGTCGCCGAAAGCTCTTATTCGTGTTGTATGCGCTGGGGCCATATGGGTTACTCCACCTGGTAGCGGTGCAGGCGGCCGAGTCCGTTGAAAGCCGCGGCCTTGTAGCATTCGGCAAGAGTTGGATAGTTGAATACGGTGTCGACAAAGTATTCGACCGTGCCGCCGAAGATCATGACGGCCTGGCCGATGTGCACCAGTTCGCTGGCGCCTTCGCCGATGATGTGGACGCCGAGAACTTTGCGGGTGTCGCGGTGAAAGATGAGCTTGAGGCGCCCCGTGGTATCGCCGCGAATCTGGCCGCGGGCTGTCTCGCGATAGAACGCCATGCCGACTTCATAAGGCACGTCTTCATCGGTGAGCTGTTCCTCGGTTTTGCCGATGAAGCTGATTTCGGGAATGGTGTAGATGCCGTAGGGGTAGAAGCTGGGATTCGACGAGGTTGCATTGTCGTTGAAGGCGCGCGCGGCGGCGATGCGGCCCTGCTCCATAGAGACGGAAGCGAGGGAAGGAAAGCCGACAACGTCGCCGACCGCGTAGATGTGTTCGACCTTGGTCCGGTAGTGCTCATCAACGGGGATACGGCCACGATTGTCGGCCTCGATGCCGGCGGCTGCGAGGTTGAGATCGTCAATTGCGCCTTGGCGGCCTACAGCGTAGAGGAGTGCGTCGCCAGATACCTTTTTCTTGCTCTGCAGATTGGCTACTACAGTGCCGTCGGCGAGTTCTTCGACGCTCTCGACCTCTTCGCCCAGGCGCATGGTGACGCGACTGTCGCGGAGGTGGTAACTGAGGGACTCGACAATTTCCTGGTCGGCAAACTCGAGCAGCTTGGCGCGTTTTTCAATCAGGGTGCAGCGCACGCCGAGGGTGGAGAACATGCAGGTGTATTCGACTCCGATGACGCCGCCACCCACGACGATCAAAGACTTCGGCAGCGAGGGAAGATCGAGGACCTGGTCGCTATTGATAATGGTGCGGCCGTTGATGGGGACTTTGGGTGAGCCGGCCGGCTTGGTGCCGACAGCAATGATGATGCGGTCGGCCTCGATTGTAGTGTCGCCGTTCAGGCCCTCGACGCGGACCTGGTGGGGATCGATGAAGTGAGCGATTCCGTGGACGATGTCGATGCCGTTGCGCGAAAGCTGAGCTTCGGTTACATCCACCTCGGTCTTGATAACGGCTTGTACGCGGAAGGCCAGGTCGGCCATGGAGATTTTTTCTTTGACCCGGTAATTCATACCGTAGACCGAGCGGTAGTTGTATCCCGAGAGGTGCAGGACGGCCTCGCGCATTGTTTTGGAGGGAATGGTGCCGGTGTTGACGCACACGCCGCCAACGACCGCTCGCGATTCCACCACTGCTACGCGCTTCTTCATCTTGGAGGCGGCCACGGCGGCACGTTGCCCCGAGGGCCCGGAACCGATGACGATAAGGTCGTATTTCGCGGCACTCATGCGCGTGTCTCCAGGGTGCGAACAGAGGGTCGAAACGTGGTGCTCAACACGACGGCGGCTCGAGCCAATCCAGGCACAGGATACGCCTTCAGATAACCTGATCCGCAGTGAACTGAACTTAGCACAGGGAACTCTACTCTGATCGTGATTGTCTCAACCAGCAGACGATTTCAACAATACCGGCAAAGTATTGCATCGCGATATTGTTGATTCTGTAAAACTCCGGGGGTCGCGGTCACGCTTGGCGAGGATACCAGAGGAGCGTTGTCCCACAGCGCGGGAGAAACCTGGCGAGTGCTTTACCTCGAAAAAAGCGGCCCCAGTGATGAGCATCGAATCGCTGGGGCCAAGTGGTTGCACTAGGAAAGGTCAGGCGTGCGCTGTTCGCGTTCGTCGAGAAGAACGGAGCCGGATTTGCAGTTCATGGTTGATCAATCAACTTGGTTATCGGCGTGAAGAATTGAAACATGAGTCACCAAATCTCTGACTTCTTGCGGGCCACGCTTGCGGCCTATATTCTTGGCGGGGTCTTCTATGCGTCATTCAGCGCGCGGTTTGAGCGTTCCCGCAGTTCTTTTGCGATTTCGAAGCGTGATGTTCGCGCTTGCGATTTGTCATTACGTTGCGTCAGGGCAGAATCCTGAGAAGCTTTCGAGTCACCCTCCGCAGACGGCATCGCAAGTGCCGGTGCATATGACTGCGGAGCAGGACCGGTTGCGCTTGCTGGGGATGCTGGGATTGAAGGAGCGGGATCTGCGGCCCGCTCCGGTTCCGGATGGGCGATCGCCCAGGGCCACCAATTACGACGAATCGAAAGCTGATGTCTATCAGAATCTGCCGGAACCGCTGATGTTCAACAATGGGCAGCCGGTGAAGACTGCGACCGACTGGTTGAAGCGGAAACGAGAGATCAGGGAAGATTTTGATCGCGAGGTGCTGGGACGGTCACCGGGCTCGGTGCCCTGGGCGCAGTGGCATGTTGTCAGCACCGTACATGAAAAATATGGCGGGGTAGATGTGATTACAAAGCGGCTGGCTGGGCGGGTCGGGCCGTGGATGAATACGCCGATTCAATTTGATATCGATTTGCTCCTCACGGTTCCCGCGCATGCAGCTGGTCGCGTGCCGGTGATCATGGAACTGGCGTTTGCGAAGGATTTCGAGCTGGCGACGAGCGGTCCGCTGGACGGCTATGTTCCGACTCCCTGGGGCGTGGATGGAAAACTCGTTGTGCAGCGCGGGTGGGGATTCGCGATTCTGAACCCGGTGAGCTATCAGAAGGATGATGGATCGGGGCTGACGGAGGGCATTATCGGGCTTACGAATCAAGGGCAGCCGCGAAAGCTCGAAGATTGGGGAGTGCTGAAGGCTTGGGCGTGGGGTGCGGAACAGGCCAGGCACTACTTTGAAATGGACAAGGCGGTGGATGCGAAGCAAGTGGGGCTGGTGGGGCACTCGCGGTTCGGGAAGGCCGTGCTGGTGACGATGGCTTACGAATACCGTGAATTTGCGGTTGGGTACATCAGTTCGTCGGGAGAGGGTGGCGCGAAGCTCTATCGGCACATTTATGGAGAGCAAATTCCGAACCTTGCCAGCGCTTCGCTATACCACTGGTTTGACGGAAACTTTCTGCGGTACGCAGGTCCTCTCAATGCGGGAGATCTGCCGGTGGACAATCACGAACTGATTGCGCTGTGCGCTCCGACGCCTCTGTTTATCGGGGGAGGAGCGGATACGGGTGATGGCTATGCGAATCCGAATGGAGACGCATGGGCGGATCCGCGGGGGATGTTTCTAGCGGAGGTCGCGGCCGGGCCGGTCTACCGGATGATGGGTGCGAAGGATTTGGGAACGACGGATTTTCCGGCGATGGGAACGGCGTTGATGAAGGGCGACTTGGCGTTCCGGCAACATGACGGCGGTCATACGCCACAGCCGAACTGGCCTTACTTTCTGGAGTTCGCGAGTCGGTATCTGCACGCGCCGGGAGAGCGGGCGCACTAGATCACAATTGCTTCGACATTACGATGCAGTGGCACTCCCGGCCGTCTTTCAGTTCACGCGACATAGCAAACTCTTCAGTTCCGGTCTCGACGAAGCCGAAGCGCTGATAGATCGGTAGCAACTCAGGGCGCAGGCTGAGGACAGAGATGTCGACGGCTTCGCAGCCTTGCGCGCGGAAACGGTTTTCGGCTGCCGCGAGCATCTTCTGACCCAGTCCGCTGCGCTGATGCGCGGGGTGCACTGCGAGCATACCTAGATAGCCTCGGTTGCCGCGATTCTCGACGTAGATGCAGGCGAGCAACTGTCTGTGGGCATTTTCAGCGAGGAGGATTTCGCCTCTTTGCATCATCGAAGCGAGGCGCACGTCATCTGTACGCGTACCTTCGAGGAAGGTTTCGATGGCGAAGGCGGCGTTGATCATTGCGACCAGGCGGGGACGATCGTCATCGATTGCGATGCGAATGTTGACGGGGCGAGATGAGTCGTTGTTCATGTGGCTAGCGAATCCGAAGACTGGACGGCGCCCAATGCGCCGTCCGGTTGGAATTGACGGCTTGCCAACATCGTACATGCGGAAGATTCAGTCCCGAAGAATCCCGCGATCGCGGAGCACCTGCATGACGTCCTGATGCGCCATGTACATTACGATTTTGAATTCTTCTTGGCCGGTGTCGACCAGAAATGTCGAGTCGGCGAGTACCTGTTCAAGTTCCCCTGAGTTTTCGCGCGCGAAGTCAAAACGCCATGTGGTCTTTGCCAGGACATACCGCTTATCAAGTTGCGTCTCGTGAAGGCTAAGCAAAACCGCTGGCTTGCAGCCGAGCCGATCAAAGAGCAGCTTTCGTTTAGGCAATGCGGCTGCAAAATCTTCGATACGCACGCAGCGTGTTCCATGGGGATCCGCTGAAACAAATGGATCAGTAAATTGCGAGACCAATGCGGGATCGTTATCTTCGCGGGTTTTCTTCGCATACAACTCGAAGAAGCGGGCTACGTCCGTTTCGGCTTGGATCATTAGAGTTCTCCTTTTAGTGGTCGCACAGTGAGGTTCCGTGCGAAGAGCCACTTTAGTATTATATCACAATTGTGGTGCATAAGTCAATTATTACCAATGCCTTAGAAGGAAGAATATTTTGGAGATATGGGCGGTAAGGCGCGGCTACTTGTAGCGCTCTTTGATCCACAAAATGTAGTCCGTACCGGGAGGCGTGCCGCGAGTGCGCGCAATCGCGCCGCGCATTGGGAACGATGCCCCTGCGTGTGCAAGCAGATCTGCAAGAGCGCCTGCATGACCGAGACATCGATTCCGAGTCGAGAGGAGCGCGTTGGCAGGATTCGTTCCAAGTCCGGTTCGCTCGCTGTTGTGAGCCACTGGGATTCGAGGAGTTCGGTTTCTTTGAATCGCTCGATGACGCCGGTGAGGCGGGCCGGAACCTGCATCTCAGCTTCTCGCGCGAATGGGCGCCCGAGGATCGCGAAAAGCCAGAAGCGGTTTGAGACGACGATGTGATGGAGCATCTTGCGGAGTTCTTCGTCTTCGGCGGCGGCGGGATGTTCCTCGATTGCGCGCAAAAGGTTGGTGTTGGCCCAACCCTTGTGCCGGACCAGTTCTTCAATCGTGGATAACATGATTGCTACTCCAGTTGACTCGGACGGTGACCCGCAACCAGAATAGCTGTTTTGGCATAAGGTCTGGTCCAGATGGGTGAGGCGGAAAAACTCGAGGTTCTCCGGAAATTGCGAGCTGGTCGCGATGCGCTGGGCGATGTTTTGGCCGGTGTTGATGATGCGACGGCTGCGCGCAAGACTTCGGATGGTTGGTCCATTCTCGATTGCGTTGAGCATGTGGCGGTTACCGAGAGATACCTGCTGACGCGATTGGAAGCATCGACACTTGTGGATCAGCCTTTCGAAAAGTGGCGGCGCGAAGCAAAGATTGCCGGGCTCGCTTCCGATCGTGCGCGGCGGATCGAAGCGCCGGAGCAGGCGCATCCGCACGGCCGATACACAACACTTCAAGAAGCTTTGGCAACGTTTGAGGCGACGCGAGCGGAAGTGTTGCGATGGGTGGAGAACTGCGACGCCGATCTGCGTTGCATGATGACGGATCACATGCTGATTGAAGGACCGGTGACCTGCGCGGAGATGCTGATCATGATCGCAGCGCACCCGGCACGGCATGCGCTGCAGATTGGGGAGATTCGAACGAGGGTTGGCAGCTCTCATGAAAGGTAGAAGCTGGCCGCAGATCGGGTAGATTATTTGAGCCATAGCGTGCATTGACGGGCTCGCCGCTGCGCCTTAGGCTGAATTCTATGGAATTCAAAGTTGTTGAACTGGAACGGGAACCGATCGAATTTGATCTGGCCATTCCTCCGGGCCAGGTGGATTTGGGCGACGAGGCGAAGCAGATGGGGAATCTGGCTACCTCGGGGCTTGCCGAGGTCATTCACGAACACCGCGGGCCGAAGGACATAGTCGCCGATATTCGTCTGCGGGGGAAGTTTTCCGGGAAATTTGAGGTGCCGTGCGCTAGGTGCGTGGAGCCGGTGGAGATTCCACTGGCGTCGGATTTTGACCTTATCTTCAGGCCTGCGGGGGCCGACTCCGAGGCCACGGAACGGTCGATAACAGCGCCGGAGACGGAAATCGGTTATTATCAAAGAGACAGTCTTTTGCTTGAGGATGTGCTGCGCGAGCAGGTGCTTTTGTCTCTGCCGGTCAGAACGCTGTGCAAGCCTGACTGCAAAGGACTTTGCCCGCGCTGCGGTCAGAACCGCAATAGCCAGGATTGCTCCTGCGATGAGGGTCCATCGGACCCCCGCTGGGAGGCGCTTTCCGGGTTACGCAGCCAGATAAAGTCCTCAAAACATTAATGTTCAGGTGTTCCGCCCTTGCCGAAAGGCAGTCTGGATCAGTGTGGTCTGGAAGAGGGCGAGAACGTGAAAGGAATTGCATCATGCCGAATCCGAAAAGGCGCCATTCGACGCGCCGTACTGCCAACCGCCGCGCCCACGACTTCCTCACTGCAACCGGAGTCTCCGAGTGCCCAAACTGCCACGAGAAGAAGCTCCCCCATCGCGCCTGCGCCAAGTGCGGAGAGTACAAGGGACGCGCGGTGCTGGAAACGAAGGAAGTCGCCAAGTAAACCGGGGTCCGCGCCGGAACCAGCCGGAATATGCAATGATTCAGGTGTTTAAGACTGCGGGGTCGTCCCATGGGAACGGCCCCGTCAGTATTTCCGGCATTTACGCATTTTCAGCCGAGTTTACGGTGACGCAGCATGCTCGTCGACATCGTTCTTGACGCAGTCGGTTCTGACAAAGCTCCCGAGCCCGAGATCAAGGGCGCAATCATGGCCTGCCGCGAACTTCCCGTTCGTGTGCACCTGGTCGGGCCATCCTCTGAACTTCGCGATCTGCTGGACGAGCACCTCGAAAATGAGGAGCTGCCCATCGTGATCCACCATGCCTCAGAGCGTATTGGCATGGAGGAGAAAGCGGCGAACGCTGTCCGCAGCAAGCGCGACAGTTCAATGCGCGTAGGTCTGAAACTGGTGCGAGAGGGCAAAGCCAAAGGCTTTGTAACGGCGGGTAACACGGGCGCGGCGATGGCCACGGCCAAGATGGTGCTGGGCGCCCTGCCAGGCGTTGACCGGCCGGCGCTGGCTACTCCAATGCCAAGTTCAACCGGCAATCCCTGTGTGCTGCTGGATGTTGGGGCAAACGTGGATTGCAAACCGCACAACCTGGAACAATTTGCGGTGATGGGCGAGATGTACGCCCGCAGTGTATTGAAGATTGCGCATCCTCGTGTGGGCTTGCTGTCGATTGGCGAGGAAGAGAGCAAGGGCAATGATTTGACGCGCGAGGCATTTCCACTGCTGAAAGCGCTGCCAATCAAATTCATCGGCAATGTGGAAGGGCGCGATATTTTCAGCGGCCAAGCGGACGTGATTGTTTGCGATGGTTTTGTGGGCAACGTGGCGCTGAAGACGAGCGAGGGCGTAGGGCGTTTTGTGCGCGAGGTGCTGCGCGAATCGCTGACGAGGACGGTTACCGCGAAGGTGGGCGCACTGCTGTCACGGCAGGCTTTCAACGATTTCCGGCGGCGGCTGGACTATCGTGAATACGGCGGGGCTCAGCTTCTTGGCGTGCGCGGCGTTTGCATCATCGGGCATGGGTCGTCGAATGATCGCGCTATCTACAATGGCATCCGCGTGGCGTACGAATTTGCACATGCGGGAACGAATGATCGCATTGAGCAGGAATTTATGCGCAGGCCGAACCGGCGTCCGGGAGATCCAGATAAAGACGCTCCCGACGCTACGATCCACTAGCGCCTTCTGATGACCCACGAATCCAGCGGCGCGAATCTCGAGAAACTGAAGCAATGGGCGGAAGATGTCGTCTGCCCGGTTTGCTTTGCGCCTTTGCGTTTCGGGGCGGCAACCGTGGTGTGCTCCAACTGCGCTCGCACGTATCCGGTTGTTGATGGCATACCGGTGCTGATTCCGCAGCGGGCGAGGTGACCCGCAAAGTGCGATTGAATATCTTTTGCGCGTACTTAGTAATCATGACAGCGCGGCGCAAGCCAGCCTCTGATCGCTGCTCCCCGATCTTTGTGCTCTGATCTCCCTCTGCCCCTCACTGTTGTATCCTCGCGCTAATGTCCTTTGTCCGCGACTTCCAGCGTTTGACTCCAGCACAGCGCCACACATTCATTGCTTCGTTCCTGGGCTGGACGCTGGACAGCCTGGACTTTTTTCTGCTGATCTTTTGTGTCAAAGCCATCTCTTCTGATTTCCACGTCAGGCCGTCGGATGTGCTCAGCGCGGTTTTTCTTACGCAGGCATTTCGGCCCGTGGGCGCGCTCGTGTTCGGGATACTGGCCGATCGCTATGGTCGCCGCCCCGTGCTGATGTTCAACATTCTCAGCTTCTCGGTAATTGAACTGGCTTGCGCGTTTGCGCCATCGCTGGGAGTGCTGCTGGTGTTGCGGGCACTGTTTGGCATTGCCATGGGCGGCGAGTGGGGCGTGGGTGCGGCGCTTGCCTTTGAAACGCTGCCCACCAAAGGCCGCGGCGGCTTCTCCGGAATTCTGCAGGAGGGTTACGCGTTCGGATCGATTCTGGCCTCGGGTGCCTTTGCATTGCTGTTTCATGCGCTCGGATGGCGCGGACTATTCATGCTTGGCGCGTCGCCCGCGTTGCTCGTCTTTTACGTTCAGGCGCGCGTTGAAGAGTCGCCCGTCTGGCTCGCGGCCGATCGCAAGCGCCGTGCCGATCCAAGCCGCGCGTCCTACGGGAAAAACCTCGCCTCACTCAAGGCCTTCCTGCCGACGTTTCTGTTTCTCATTATCCTGATGACGGCGTTCATGTCGTTCTCGCATGGGACGCAGGATGTTTACCCGACGTTTCTCGAAGTGCAAATCGGTCTGACGCCGCGGGTGGTGGGAACGATCGGGGTGATCTACGGATTTGCGCAGATCGCCGGCGGGATCGTCTTCGGAACGCTCTCAGAAAAGTGGGGCCGCAAACGCGCGATTATCGCCGCGGCGTTGCTCTCGTTGGTGGCGATTCCCGCGTGGGCATACGGGCACTCGGCGACGACGCTGGCGATCGGCGCAGTTGTCATGCAGTTCATGGTGCAGGGAGCGTGGGGAGTGGTGCCTGCGTATCTCGCGGAGCTCACACCTGCGCCGGTGCGCGCAACAGCACCCGGACTGGCGTATCAGCTTGGCGGGCTCGTCACATCGTGGAATGCGAAAGCACAGGCGCTCGCAGCAGAGAAGTGGGGAAGCTATAACAACGTCCTTGCGATTACGGTGGTGATTGTGGCGCTCTCGCTGGCGTTGCTGGCATCCCTGGGGCACGAAGTCAAAGGCAAAGACATGGCGGAGGACTGACCGCCTATTCAGCCACGGATCGAAAGTTGTCAGCGGCTGTAACGCGCCATGAGTTTGCCGCGTGCGAGGACGTGGGTGTTCATCGCTTCCTCAACCTGCGCGCGCGTCGTGCCGGGAGGCACATTCAGATTTGAGTCGAGCGCAAAAAGATCGAAGAAGTAGCGATGGGTTGTACCGCGAGGTGGGCAAGATCCTCCGTATCCGATCTTGCCGAAGTCGTTGCGTCCCTGCCGTGAGCCGTCGGCGAGCTGCTCCTGCTTCGGAAGATTGGCTGGGAGCCCGGTGGTATTCGCCGGCAAATTGAACAGCACCCAATGCGTGAAGGTGCCGCCTGGCGCATCGGGATCGGTCTCGGTTAGTACCAAGCTTTTGGTTTCAGGGGGAGGCGCTGACCACGCGAGTGCCGGAGACTGGTCGCTGCCGTCGCAAGTCAGCTCTTTGGGAATCGTGCCGTTTTGCAGGCTGCTGCTGGAAAGTGTGAGTGCCGCCGCGTGCGCTGCTGCCCCGGGGGCCGCTGCGGGTTCTGGTGGATCGTTGTGGCGACATCCGGCAAGGAACGGAGCAGCGAGAAACAGAGCAAGGATCAGCAGGATGCGCAGCATGAAACCCGCAGGGTTGCTGATGTATGCGGCGGTGGATATCGGTTCGCAGAGATGCATCGCTCAACCCTCATAGGCAGTTTTCAGTTTCGACCCTATGCTCTCGCGGACCAGTATATCTGCATCTGTTTCGGGTGGGCGACCGGTTACTTCGGCCTTATGAGTTCGATTCGATCGCGGGTGCGCACCCAGGTGTTGCCTGCCATGCGGCCCACCGCATCCAGACCCGCAGGATCCACACGGAAGTCTTCGACAAGGTCTTCACGCACGTGGAAACGCACCACCTCGCCGAGTACGAGGACCCCGCTGGCTGGTCTATCGCCGGTATAGATTACCTGCATCAAACGGCACTCCATCTGCGCCGGAGACTCGGCAACACGCGGCGGCTTTACCAGTTCGCTTGCCAGAGGCGTTAGTCCGGACAGATTGAATTCATCGACCTCGGGGTCCACTTCAGCCGCGGTCAGATTGGTCTGCGCGGCGATCGCCTCATTGACGATGTTGATCACGAACTCGCGGGTCTGCTCCACGTTGCGCAGGGTGTCCTTGCGCTGGCCGGCTTGATCCGTTCCGGCGGAACGCAAAGCGGGACAGAAGAGCACCGTTGGCGGGGCAGAGCCAACACCGGCGAAAAAGCTGAATGGAGCGAGGTTGGCGTTGCCGGCGGCATCGACCGTGGAGACCAGTGCGATGGGGCGGGGCACGATGATGCCGGTCATTAACTTGTAGATTTGGCGCGGGGGATGCGCAGCAGGATCGAAGCTGAGCATGGACTTTGGAGTCGAACTTGGATCACTCATTCTGTTAGCCTAGATCATCGTGCAGGCATTGGGCGCAAAGGCTGGTTGGGCGAAGTTTGATGTGCAAACCGTGTCAAATGTGATGCCATGGAGGAAATTTGTCCTCCCGTAACATTGCCTGGTGCACAATGATCGTTAGGAGCAAAATCGGTCGTGCCGCGGATTCATTTCCAAATTCAGCTTGCTGAACTCAAGGACAAGCTCCTTGCTATGGCTGCCCTTGCGCAACAGGCAGTTGAATGTGCGATCGACGCCTACATCCTCCGGGATAAGAGCTTATGCCAGTTCGTCAAGCAGAACGAGACGGCAATCGACTCGGCGCAACGCGAATTGGACGAGATGGCTTATGAGTTGCTCGCCAAAGAGCAGCCAATGGCAATCGATCTGCGTTTCATCCTGGCGGTTATCAAGATCAACGGCGACCTGGAGCGCATCGGCGATCAATCAATGGGTATTGCGCGGCGCACGCGCGACGTTATGAAGATCGACTCCGTCGAGTTGCCAGTGGACTTTACAGCAATGGGCGAAGTGGCAGGACGCATGATTCGCACCGCAATTCTGTCGTTGCTTGAGGGCGATGCGCGGCTTGCGGATGAGGTCCGCGAGATGGATGACGAGATCGACCGCATGAACCGTCGCGCCCAGGCCGACCTTTTGAAAATGATTCAGGAACAGCCAAGCGCCACCCAGCAGGCGATGATTGGAATGATGGTTTCGCGCAATCTTGAGCGCATTGCAGACCACGCCGCCAACATCGCGACGGATGTCATCTTCTGGGTTCGCGGCGCTGACGTGCGGCACCAGCTAAGCCTTTCGATGGATTGAACCCGACGAGGCTTTCTGGACGATCCATCAGTCACGCCGAGTGCGATCCTCCCAGGATGACCTCCAATTTGTGAGCCGCATCACTCATTCCCCCCGGATACCCCATAGCCGGTCTCTTTGGCTAAATATCCTGCAATCTGCGGGTTGGCGCGGGAGTAGCGCCGCAGATTATTCTCAGCACAGGGTTATCCGTAGATGTCTCTGCCCATTGGACTTAGGGGCAGGAAACAGCGGAACAGTCGGGATTCGTGCAGAGAGCGGCTCACGATTCGATTATGGCAAATCCGCGATTATTACCTGCAAAACGGTTGCCGGAAATTCTGCGAATGGAATGAGTGGGTTAGCGCGAGAAGAGAAGTTATGAGGGCTTGACATTCTAGGTTGTAATCGCCAGCCTTAACCGGCGGCTGAAACGTAACACCGAAAATGATGCTTGGGTGAGCGCTTTGGAATCGTCAACCGAAGATCACGCGGAGACAGATCGGCGGACACTGGCCGACTTGAACGAAGCCGCTGCGGCGGCGGACGCTTACGCGTGCATCTGACCAACATTTGAGGCTATCGGGATAGCTTGGGACGCAGAGAAGGAGGATTCTCTGTGAACCAACTACGTCAGCTCATGATCGAGGAGTTGCGTCGCCGCAACTTCGCCGATACAACCATCCGCACATACCTGCACGGTGTTGCCCACTTCAGCCGGTACTTCCGGCGTCCTCCCGTTCCCATCCTCGCCTGTCGAACCTGTGCCGGCACGCTTGCAGACTCTTTGTCTCGTATCAACCGAAGTTCACGCTCTGCTATCTGGTGCGCCCTCAAATAACGCACCATGACCAGCTTTCACTGCTCCATCCCATCTTCAAAGCGGAAGAAGACGCCCATCTCCGCATCCTCCTCAGACCTCTGCACCCGAGCAGACCCATTCAAAGTACATAGGCTTCCATGAGGGCGGCTTCCTTCAAGTCGCTGTATCAGAAGCGCCCTCATTGAAAGCAATACTCCGCGCACTCTTGCGTGCAGGGCGCTCCAGATACAGCACTAGGACATTTCGGTACTAATCCAAACTCGATGGGTGCATTGGCGCTTGTCGGTTCTTCTCGGTGTCGTGAAACCCCGCAGGGTCACGGAGTATCACGGTAACCTCATCGGGACGCTGGGCTTGGATTTCCAGTCGCCACACCATTCACAAGGCTTGTCCCTGCGAATTTCAATCGGCAGGATTTGAAAAGCCCGTACCGACTGGAAGATTATGAACAGGGGTGGCCATTCGAGAAGCAAACTTCCGCTTGTAATAAGCAGTGGTCAGAACGAT
This sequence comes from Occallatibacter sp., assembly GCF_049802275.1. NCBI lineage: Bacteria > Pseudomonadati > Acidobacteriota > Terriglobia > Terriglobales > Acidobacteriaceae > Occallatibacter > Occallatibacter sp. The sequence continues at coordinate 13,049 of NZ_JBARMD010000607.1, forward strand.
AGCGGGTATGCCGATGGCTGCTGGCCAAACCCAAAGGATGATGCCGGCATGACGGAAGATGTGGCTGAGCGTGGCCACCGAGAACGCCGTCCACGCCGCGATATAGCTACCGATGAACTTAGCCAGGTGGGAGTACCACCAAAACATCTTCTCGGTCGGTTTCTTTACAAAGACGTAGAGGTCGGTGGTCGTTCCGCGCATGCCTAAAACACCGACTGCAATCGCAACGATCTGCATATGCTGGACTGCCGCGGGCTTAAGCCAACCCAACGCGGCAAGCGATGCGGAAGCCGCAAACACCATGCAGGCTGCCAGCCAGTCGATCAGTTGCGCCGAGCCTCCATTCGTCAGTGCCTTCAGCTTCAGAACCCGGTAGCCGGAAAATGCGAGGTACCAGGCCACAACAGAGAGAAGAGCAAGAAAGAGCGCGGGGCGGAAGAGCGCCATCGGCAGGGCAGTCGATGCAACGATGCCCATGGACCAAAGGTAGATTCTGCCCCAACGCCGATGTTGTTTGCCGCCTTTTGCCGTAGCCATGGCGACGGGTGCCAGGAAAAAGCATGTGAAGCCGGCGGCAACGTGGACCGTGAAAAGCAGTTTCATCCAAAGAGGGTCTGTGTGCATGGCGTCTCTCCAATGTGCTTCCAAGAGAATGCCGCTTTTGATGGCGGCCCAGCCATTGGCAGGTGTCAATGCCGAGAGGTGACAGGTGTCATACCGAGACCGTGACAGGTACCTGTTTCGCAACATGGCCACCTGGGCGATGATAGAGACAATGGATGAACCGCTGACTCAAACTGCGCGCACGACGCATGCTCTCGGCGACGAGACCCAATGGTTGCGGTGGGGGGTATTGCTCTACTCCATATTCTGGTTTGCGGACCCAATTCAGCGCCGGTCGATTGTTGTCTGGACTGTGTTTCTGGTGTTCTACGGAGTCTTTCTAACTGGTTATCTTCGTGTGCTGCGCGGAAGCCAGACAGAGCAACGCATGTGGCTGGTAGTCCTGTTTCTGCTGGGGTATATCTACTATCCCTTCAATCCAAATGCCGGCGGAGAGTTTGTCTTTGCGGTTGTGGTCAGCAACTTCTTCCTCAGGCAGGGAGATGCACGGGTTGCGTTCCGCAGCTTTCTCGCGATTCTTGCGGCCCAGACTGCGGGCTTATGCCTGGAAACCTGGTTGTTTGGCCTCCCATGGGGTATCGCTGAATCTGTAATCTTTTTCATGGTCGTTCTCGGTCTGGGCAACTTCACCTTTGCCCGGCAAGTCCTCATCAGCAGACAACTGCGGCAGGCCAACGAAGAAATTGAGCGTCTGACGCAGCAGGCAGAACGCGAACGAATCGCTCGGGATCTGCACGATTTGTTGGGCCATACACTTACTGTGATTGCCGTGAAGAGCGATATAGCGAACCGTCTGTTTTACGAAAGACCTGAGTTGGCCCATCGTGAGATCGCCGACGTTGAGACGACGGCGCGTGGCGCGCTTCGCGAGGTGCGAGCAGTCGTCGCCGGCTATCGGATGGACGGGATCTCGGAAGAGGTGAGCAAGATGCGCGATGTTCTGAGCAGTTCAGGCGTGCAGCTTTTTGCAGAGATCGGAGCCATCGCTCTTCCCGATGAGGACAAGAATATTCTTTGTTTTGTGATGCGCGAAGCCGTTACGAATGTTCTGCGCCATGCAACGGCAACGGAGTGTCATATTCGGCTTACTGGTGGGGACACGGTTGCGCTGACGATTGAGGACAATGGCTGCGGCAAGCGCGGTAGCGATGGGAATGGAATTCGAGGCATGCGGGAGAGGTTAGCTCACGCGAACGGTCATCTGGAGATGGAGAGCTCTCCGAGGGGCGGGGTTCTTGTGGTTGCACAGTTGCCCACGCGTTCTCCGAACGGTTTGCCGGTGGCTTCAGCAACGACGAACGGCGGAGTGCGATGACGATACCCAAAGATGCCATCACGGTCGTCCTGGCTGAGGATCAAGGGATTCTGCGAAGCTCTCTCGCTGTAATGCTGGGGATTGAGCCCGATATCCGCGTTCTGGCAGCGGTCAGCAATGGCCATGAGGCGTTACGTGCGGTAGGCCAGGAACGTCCTAACGTGCTCGTGACGGACATCGAGATGCCTCAGTTAACGGGTCTGGATCTTGCTGTTCGAGTGAAGGAACTCTACCCGGCAACGCGAGTCCTGATCCTCACAACATTCGCAAGACCGGGCTACCTGCGACGGGCGCTGGATGCGGGTGCGGTTGGCTATCTGCTAAAGGACTGCCCCTCGACTGAGATGGCTGACGCCATCCGTCGGGTCGCGCGGGGAGTGCGGGTCGTTGATCCGGGACTGGCCGCGGATTCATGGTCGGCCGACGCCGGCCCGCTTACGGAGCGCGAGAGAGAGGTTCTGCGACGTGCAGGCGAAGGTGAAAGCACAGCAGAGCTGGCAAGGACTCTTCGACTCGCGGAGGGAACCATTCGCAATTATCTGTCCGAGGCTATCTCGAAACTTGGTGCTCATAATCGAACCGAGGCGGCTCGGTTGGCGAGAGCAAAAGGCTGGCTTTAACCATACTTCCGCTGCTATGAAAAGATAGGTAATGAGAAACGCTAGGTTCCCTTCAATAATCAAGACGAAGCCTTCGGCCCGTAATGGGGCACACAACCGGCACACGGGTCGCCGGGGAGATCAGGTTTTATCGGGGTTTGAGACGGGTGTTATTGATCGGACGTGTCAACGGCCATGGCCCCTGCCATGTTCGTTGAGCCACAACAGGCATTTGGGGCACGTGTCCGAGCAGACGTCTTACGCCCAAGTGCTGAAAAACTGATCGACGTGAATGACTCAATGAGTTTCAGATAAGTGGCGGGCCGGACCCTCGTTGGGCCTCCGCGACGTGCCTAGAAAAAGTAAAACTGCCCGCCGAGTGCGTCCTTCATATCGACCGGTTGCTTGCGCGCATGCAGCGTCTTAATACATACGAGGCAAAGACGAACGCCGTGACGAGAATCGGAGCATGCCGCCGTACTGCTCCAACGTCACATAAGCTTTAAGCGAACGTCTGCGATCCGTTAGAAGCGAGGAACCGGCTTACAGTTTTCAAGATGCACGCTACGGATACAAGAGATGCGTGACATTCAGGCCTCCGGCTTCGCAAACAAGATGGGGGCAAGGAGAGAGACAGGGCGCTCCGCCTTGTTTCGAATGACATCGAACTGATAAAGGCTACCGACCCATCCCCTTCTCGCTGCAGACTTGTATTCAATCGCGCACCAATTCCACGCGTCGATTGAGCGACCGGCCCTCGACGGTGTCGTTTGTCGCCTTCGGTTGGGTCGCGCCAAATCCCTTCGCAGTCAAGCGATCGGCAGCGATGCCATACTGTGTAACGAGTGAGTGCATGACGCCCTGCGCCCGCTGGTCAGAAAGGTCCAGGTTGTACGCTTCGCCGCCGACATTGTCGGTATGGCCCCCAATTTGAAGTTTCCAGGTGGGATTGTCACTGAGGGCTTGAGCGATCTCTTTGAGCACCGGAGCGGATTCAGGCCTTGGCGTTGCCTTGTTGAAATCGAAATAGATTCCGTATATCTCTGCGCGTCCCGTTTGGGCAAGCTGCTCCTCAACTTTTTTCTTCTCAGGGAAGGTGATTTTTACGTAGGTAATGTGGAACGGGGAGTTAAGAACCTTAAGATTCAGGACAAGCGGATTGGCAACATCGTCGAGCACCCAGAGTTCGAAAGTCCGGTTCCCGAGAGCACCTTTGGCATGAAGGGTGGGCAGGTCCTTCCGTTCTCCATTCACAATAATTGAGTACGGTACGTCACTTGTCTCGACACGCGAAAGTGTCCCCTTCCCCAAAGACTGCATGTCATAACCCCCTTTCGCGTTGTTAGCGGCTTCATAAAACGTCAGGGTAGCTGGATGACCGGCCTTGAGGTCGGAAAAGACAGCACGCGACATGGTGAACATGGTTGCGCCAGGAATCGTGTTCGGCGTGGTCGAGCCAAACTGGGTTTCGTACTCATGTGCATTGAGTAGATCGACCGTGCAGAGGTTCCGCACGCTCCCTGCACCATTGCCCACCAGTCCTTTCCCTATCACCTGGATCGAATTGCCAGCAATGTTATTGACCGTCGTGAGCACTTCAATATCCGGCTGGTCCGCACGCGGGGTCCAGACGTCGGTCAGTGCCAGGCCAGGCTCGAGCGGGATAGACGCTGACGCAGCTCGTACATAAGCGGCGAACGCCGTCTGGTTGGCGGGAGGACAAGTCGCGGCGGGACGCCTTTCTACGTTGCCTTGAGTCTCCTCTTGCAGACTATGACCCAGGGCTCCAAGAATTTTCGCCAGGTCTGGGGAACTCCCTGCTTTCCCCTGGTCAAGAGCCTGAAGTATCTTTCCCAGATCTGGAGCGGTTCCTGACTCGCCCTGGCTCACCTTGCTCAGTTCTCCGAAGAGTTTCCCCAGGTCCGGATCGCTTCCAGATTGACCTTGACCGCTGGTTTTAGAGGTCGTCTCGGCGATGGCCTTTTTGTATGATTGCTCCACCTGCTCCGCTTTCTTCTTGATCCGGTAGCCAATGTAAATGCCGGTCCCGACGACGCCGGCAACGATCAAAAAAGCCAAGGCCACGCCTGCAATCAGGACCTTCGCGAGCGCGCTCATTTTTTTGGGAGGCTGCCCGGGAGCCGAGGCCATCACAGGGACGGCACCCGTAGATGGCTCCCCATCCGC
>NZ_JBARMD010000608.1:0-4495 GCF_049802275.1 Occallatibacter sp.
GTTACAGGAAAGGACCGCAGGCGCGCGACGAAGCTCTATCTCCAGGCATCGAAGCTTTTCGAGAACCAGGAGTACGACGCCGCAATGCGCGATTACAAGGAAGCAGCGGAGCTTGATCCGGGAAATCCCAACTATGCCGCAGCGACGGAGATTGCGCGCAGTCATGAGGTCACGGAGCTGATCCAGACAGCGGCTAAAGCGCGCATACGTGGAGACAAGACGGCAGAGCAGGCTGCTTTGGAGAAAGCGGCGAAGCTCGATCCGCGCAACATTGCGGTCGCTCAGCATCTGGACGAGATGGCTGCGGATGCGGCGAGCGAGCGGGAGAAGCCGCTGTACGACGAAGGGGTCAACTCACTGGCGCCAGCTCCGTCGTTCGCGCCGACCGCGGGCACGCATAGTTTTCATCTGAAGACCGACCGCCGCACGGTGATTCAGACCGTGTTCCGGTCGTATGGAATCGAGGCGTCAGTCGATCAGAGCGTATCAGGGCCGCCGGTGCGTTTTGACATAGACGATGTCACCTTTGACCAGGCGATGCGAGCCGTGAACATGGTGACCGATTCGTTTACGGTACCGCTGGACGCGCATCGCGCGCTGGTGGCGAAGGATACGCGCGACAACCGGCAGCAGTACATGCGGGAAGAGTTTGAGACGATCTACCTCGGCGGGTTGTCGACGGCCGATATGACCGAAGTCGGCAACATGGCGAAGACTGTTTTCCAGGTGCAGCAAGTGGCCGTGCAGCAGAGTGCGGGAACGCTGACCATTCGCGCGACGACAGACAAGCTGAACGCCTTCAATGCGACCTTGCGCGAGCTGCTGGATGGACGAAGCCAGGTGCTGCTGGATGTGCGACTGATTCAACTGGCGCACACCAACCAGCGCAATACCGGCTTGCAGCTTCCTCAGCAGATTACGGCGTTCAACGTGTACGCCGAAGAGCAGGCGATTCTGACTCAGAATGCGGCGCTGGTTCAGCAGATTATCTCGTCGGGGCTGGCGGCGCCCGGGGACACGCTGGCGATTCTGGGAATCCTGCTGGCGTCGGGACAGGTATCGAATCCGCTATTTCAGAGTGGGATTGCGCTGTTTGGCGGTGGGCTGACGTTAACCGGTGTGTCGGTGCCGCCTGTGACGTTGAATCTCAATCTGAATTCTTCTGAGTCGCGCGAGCTGGATCAAGTGCAGTTGCATTTAGGGGATGGGGAGGAGGGCACGATCAAGGCCGGATCGCGCTATCCGATCACAACGTCGCAGTATTCGAACCTGGGCACTACGGGTGTCGTGATTCCGGGGTTGACGACAGCCGGGACTTCAGGGAGCCTGAGTTCCCTGCTTTCGCAGCTGAATTCGGGATCGCAGACGATTCCTCAGATTGAATACCAGGATCTTGGGCTAACGTTCAAGGCTACGCCGCGGGTGATTCGCAATGGCGAAGTGGCGCTGACCATGGATTTGAAGATCACTGCCCTGGGTGGATCGTCGCTGAATGGCTTGCCAATCCTGAACAATCGCAGCTACTCGGGCGTGGTAACGCTTAAGGAGGGCTCGGCGATAGTGCTGGCGAGCGCAGTGGACAAGGAAGAGAGCCGCGCGCTAAGCGGGTTGCCGGGGCTCACGGAGATTCCGGGGCTGAATACGGTTACCGACACGGATGTGCAGAGGAATTATGCGAGCCTGCTGATCATCGTTTCTCCGCACGTGATTCGCGGGACGCAGGCGGCGGGACACTCGCCGATGTTGCGGATCGAGCGCGGGCAGACGACGCCGTAGATTGCGGCACAAGAACGAAAGCCCCGGGTAGAGGTTACTCCCCGGGGCTCTCTTGTGTTTGCACAATTCCGTCAGGGGCCAAAGCCCCAACGCCCTATTTGAGGTTCTTCTCGGCGCGACTGAAATCGCGGCCTGATACAAGCCCTACAGGCGCTGATACGAGATCCGACCTAAAACAGGATTCGGTAATCGCGAGTTCTTCTGCGAGCCAGAGTACGCACCGATGCAGCGCACAACAACGGACCAGGCTGCAGACAAGCGAAGATCAACGACTACGGGGTTACGTTATCCATCTTGGCCTGAAATTCGATGATTTGCTTCAGGGTCTCGTAGGGCGCGTTCGCGGGAACCTGGCGACCGTTGATTACCAGGGTGGGCACCGAGGAGATGTCGAGGTCCTTGCTGAGCTGGACTGACGATTCGACGGCAGCCTTGGTTTCAGGACTTGTCGCGCAGGCGGAGATCTTTGCAGGATCGAGACCGGCCTTGGTGGCAGCGCTATTCAAAGTAAGGGTCGCGCCATCGGCAGTTGCCAGACCATCCTGCCCTTCAAATACCGCGGCGGCAAACTGGAAGAACGCGGTACTGCCAGCCAGCTTCGCAACGCAAACTCCGTAGGCCGCTGCGGTTACCGATTGAGGATGGATGGAAGCGAGCGGGTCGTTTTGGAAAACGATTCGGGCCTTGGGGAAATCGGCTACGAGCTTTTCCATGTTGGCCTGCGCCTCTTTGCAATGCGGACACTGGAAGTCAGCGAACTCGACGAGTTCGAGATCCTTGGAAGGCGAACCACGAAAGGGGCCGTCCGCGCGTTGCTGGAGCAAAGCACGGTATTCGGCAAAAGGACGAGTGCCGAAAGGAACGACCCTATCGCCAACGATGATGTGCTTCTGATCAGGCGACGTGAAGAAGGCAAACCGATAGGGCTGCTGCTTGGCAGTCTTGTCGCCCACAAAGACGATGACCTTGCTTATGCCAGTGATCGGTGTCTTCTGGATCGCCTGAACTTGCCACATGGCGTTGGCGTCGAAGCCGAGGTTGGCCTGCATGAAGGCGTTGACGACGTCCTTGCTGGGAGTATCGGCGGTGAAGTCGGCGGGGTCGGGCGCGGGAAACGCGGGAGCAGAGGTGGCCCGAGGCGCGGGTACGGGAGCGGGTGACGTCGGAGTCTGGTCCTGCGCAAATGCAGGATAAACGGGAGAGAAAACAAGGGCTAAAGCGATTGCAGCTACCAATCGTGCTGAGTTACGAATCAAGCGAAATTCTCCTTCAATGGCGGGAAGACTCCCAACCTCTAGCTTATACCTGCACTTTGACGGCGATGGGAAAGCGGCGGCCCATGCCGAAGGACTTCGAAGTGACCTTCAAAACCGGGGCGGCCTGCTGTCGTTTGTATTCCGAGCGCTCCACCAGGTGCACTACCTGTTGGACGAGCTCGAGGGGAAAACCGTTTTTCTGTGCGATGCATTCGGGAGTCTCATAGCGTTCAACGTAGGCCTCGAGAATAGGGTCGAGGACTTCGTAGGCCGGGAGTGAATCCGTATCTTTCTGATCGGGACGCAGTTCCGCGGAGGGAGGCTTTTCGAGAATCGCCACGGGGATGATTTCGCGATCACGATTGAGCCAGCGACAGATGGCATAGACGCGGGTCTTGATAAGATCGCCGATGACAGCGAGCGCGCCCACCATATCGCCATAGAGGGTGCAATAGCCGACGGCCATTTCGGATTTGTTGCCGGTGGTGAGCACCAGCGATCCGAACTTGTTTGAGAGAGCCATGAGCAGATTGCCGCGGATGCGTGCCTGCAGGTTCTCTTCGGCGAGTCCCGGCCGGGTGCCCTGGAAGAGCGGGTCGAGGGCCCTGGTGTATTGATGGAAGAGTTCGCTGATTCCGATGATCTCAAAACGGATGCCGAGGTTGGCGGCAAGAGCGCGGCTGTCGTCGATGGAGCCCTGCGAAGAATAGGGGCTGGGCATGCCGATACAGAGCACATTTTCCCTGCCAAGGGCATCTGTGGCGATGGCGGCCACCAATGCAGAATCGATACCGCCGCTAAGAGCGATAAGGGCTTTGCTGAATCCGCACTTGCGGACGTAGTCACGTGTTCCGAGCACGAGAGCGCGATAGGCGGCTTCAGTGTCGTCATCGGGAGGACTGGAGATTGTCGCCGCGTGGAACGGATTGAACAGGACGAGATCTTCTTCGAAGGATTTCGCCTGGGCGATGAGATCTCCCTGAGCGTTGAAGGCCATGGAGGAGCCATCGAAGATGAGGCTGTCGTTGCCACCCACCTGATTGCACATGACGACAGGAATTTTGTCGCGATGGGCAATCGCGGCGAGCATCTGGTGGCGCACTTCGCGCTTGGAATGCCAGAAAGGTGAGGAAGACAGGTTGATGTGGATCGCGGGGTTCTGGCGCACCAGGTCTTCAAGGGGATCGAAGGAGTACAGGCGGCGCGGCCAGAAATTCTTATCGTTCCATGCATCTTCGCAGATGGAGATGGCGAGGCGCAGACCGTCGAGTTCAACGACTTGTTGGCGGCTCGAGGGGAGGAAATAGCGCTGCTCGTCGAAGACGTCGTAGAACGGCAGGAGGCGCTTGTGCTGTTCCAGCAGGATCGAGCCTCGATCGAGAAGGACAGCGGCGTTGACAGCAGGCTTCCACCCCAGCGACGCGGACCCGTCGCCGGGGACCCCGGGCTTGCCGGCATTAGGC
>NZ_JBARMD010000609.1:0-7975 GCF_049802275.1 Occallatibacter sp.
CCGTTACTTAAATACTGCTAAAGGGCCATGACGTCCCTAAAACAGGGATTTCTGGAGGATTTAGGTCCAAGAAAGTCTGTTAACCAATGCGCTGGTTCGTTCGTTGTTCTCGATAGAAGGGCTGAGAAAGCCATTTCGATTCGAGGGAAGACAACAATGGACAACCGTCGGCTGGCGTACCGGATTCTTTCAGCGCTTGCACTTTCAGTTTTGCTTCTGCCCACCGTGGGTGTGGCGCAGCCCCGCGCAACCACACCGGCGCCCGCACCTGCAACAGCGTCGGCATCGAGCAGCGCACCTGCTCCCAACGAGCGCGACGTGGCGGCGACGCAGACCGAGCTTATCCGGCTGCTGCGGCTGAGCCCGACGCTGACCACCGTGGTTTCGCACGATCCGTCGCTGCTTTCGAACACGGATTATGTTGCGCACAACAACCCACAACTGGCGGCGTTTCTGGCGGCGCATCCCGAGGTGGCGCGGAATCCAGAGTTCTATCTGTTTTCGCATTTGAAGCACGAAGACGGGCAGCCGGATGAGGCGCTCGAACGGGCGGTGTGGCCGGATGTGTATCGGTCGCAGGGCCAACCCACCTCCTTTGAGCGCATTTGGAGCGATATGGTTCCGCTGATCGCGTTCGCGTTTGGTCTGACGGCGATTTTTGTGCTGGCTCGTATGTTTGTTGAGAATCGCCGCTGGAGCCGGATCTTCAAGTTGCAGAGCGACGTGCACGGCAAGCTGATCGACAAGTTCACCAGCAACCAGGAATTGGCCGCGTACATGGAGACCGACGCGGGCAGAAAATTCCTGGAGGCTGCGCCGATTCCGATTGGCATCGAGCAGGGCCGTCGCATGCCGAGCGCTGTGGCACGTGTGCTGACGCCGCTTCAGGCAGGCATTGTGATGGTGCTGCTGGGAATAGGACTGCTGATGCTGCGGCACGCCGGGCCGGACATGGATACGCCGATGCTCTTCTTTGGAACGGTGGTGCTGATGCCTGGAATCGGCTTTATCATCTCTGCAGGCGTTTCGTGGCTGCTGGCAGCGAAGCTGGGCTTGATGCCCGCTGATCAAAATGCACAGAGCAGGTACGATTCGCCTCTCGGCGGTTCCTCGTTCAAGGACAGGCAGTGAGTCACGGGGAGCCGGGTGAAGGTGAGGAAGCAGAGGCCAATGCCCTGGGAGTCGACCATTCCGAACGTGCTGGCGGGCGAGGGCGAGCCTCTTGCCTCGGGCACCGCCGTCGCAGCAATGGATAACGAGCAGTTCGCTGCGTTCTACGCGCGATCGGCACGGTCGCTGTGGGCTTACCTGGTACGTGCGAGCCGCGATCCTGCGCTGGCGGACGACCTGACGCAGGAGAGCTACGTGCGCTTTCTCTGCGCGAAACATCCCCAAGACGGTGAAGTGGCGGCGCGGCGGTACCTGTTTCGAATTGCAACCAATTTGTTGCGCGATCACTGGCGGCGTCCGCAGGCTTCTTCGATCGAAGAGATGCCGGAAGAGATGTTCAAGGCGAAGTGCGGTGTGGCACAGTCGGATTCGCAGGCAATGCTGGAGCCGGCGATGGCGCTGATGCGACCACGTGATCGCCAATTGCTGTGGCTGGCGTATGCCGAGGGCTATTCGCACCACGAGATCGCGGAAGTGACAGGGCTGGGGTCAGCGAGTATCCGGTTGCTGCTGTTCCGCGCGCGGCGCAAGATGGCGCGATTGCTGCGGCAGGGAGGTGAAGCATGAGCCCGTTTACATGTGCGCGCGAGCGAGAAGTGACCGAGCTGCTGCACCGGGGCTATTGGCCTGAGGCTTGTCCAGACGAGTTGCGCGCGCACGTCGAGGCCTGTCGCATGGGCTCCGACCTGGTGGCTGTCAGGACGGCGCTTCAAACTGCGCGGCACCAGACGATGCCGTTGCCGAATCTCGAATCGCCGGGAGCAATCTGGTGGCGTGCACAGTTGCGGCGGCGCAATGAAGCGATCGAGCGGGTTGGGCGGCCCATCCTGGGCGCGCAGATATTTGCGCTGGCAATCTCGGTCGTTGTGGGCGTGGCTGTTCTTGCATGGCAGGGCAACGCGCTGAAGGCCTGGTTTGCAGATCTGCCAAGGGCGCTGCATCTTGACGCGCTGGTGCCAGCTGCGATGTCCCAGTCTGGTGGGCTGGCATCGATCCTGCTCCCGGTACTCGCAACGGTCGCACTGTTGAGCGGCGTGGTGGTTTACCTGGCGACGGAAAAGCAATAATACGGTTGCATGTTCGACCATGCAGGTGATTTGACACAGACTGGGTTTGAAAGACTGGATGGCTGGCCTGGGCTGCTAGCGTTGCACTTCGTAAACTCGAGAGGCCGGCGTGCACATTACAATCTGCCTTGCAGCGTCATTCATCTTCGCTTGTTCTGCTCTGCGCGTCGCGCCTGCGCAAGCTGTTCCGGAGTTTCAGTTTCAGTTTTCTGAAAAGCCAGGCCCATACGCCGTTGGCCTGAAGGTTGTGGAACAGTTTGATCGTGCCCGGCAATTCCAGGTAGAGAATGCGTCGGCCGGTTCGCCGGCTGCTTCCGGTCCCCGTCCCCTGCAGACATTGGTCTGGTATCCGGCACAGACAGCGAGCGGCCAAGCAATGACTCTGGGCGATTACGAGGCCCTGATCAAGACTGAGACAACTTTCGGAAAGCCGGTCGAACACAGTAAGCCGCAATCTTTTGTCGATGCGTATATGCAGGGTACGACGGGAATCCACACTTGGGCTGTCCGCGACGGGGCAATGAAGGCGGACCGCTTCCCGGTGGTGATCTATGCCCCCAGTCTGAACGCTCCCGCTACTGAGAACATTGAGCTCTGCGAATATCTGGCGAGCTGGGGTTTCGTGGTGATCGCCAGCCCCAGCATGGGTGCAACGTCTCGTTCGATGACCATCGATATCCCAGGCGCAAACGCGGAGGTCCAGGACATCTCTTTTCTTGTCGGTTTCGCAAGCACGCTGCCGGATGCGGATATGTCAAAAGTTGCTGCGATGGGCTATAGCTGGGGTGGCATGGCCGCACTCTTTGCTGCGGCCCGGGATAAACGTATCGATGCCCTCATCTCGCTGGATGGTTCGTTCCGCTACTCTCCTGAAATCGTGCAGAGCGTCGGCGACATTCATCCCGATCGTATGACGATACCCCTGCTGGTCTTCAGCAGAGCCGAGGAGCCGCTGGAGACGTGGGACGCAATGCGCAAGGATAAGAGCCAGTGCGCCTGCGCACCGAATGTTCTGAATGAATGGACCGATGGTGACCTGCTTCACGTACGGTTGCTTGGAATTTCACACATCCAGTTCAGTTCGTTGTACCAGAGGAGTGAGAGGTTCAGGAAAGAAGGGATGCACTTTGTTCCGGCAGATTATTCGCTGGAGGACGGCGCGGCAAGCTACAACTGGATGGCTCGATATACGCTGGAGTTCTTGAACGCCTATCTCGAACATCAGGAATCGGCCGAGCTGTTTCTCAAGCGCACTCCGGCCGAAAACGGAGTACCAAAACATCTGATCGCCGTAACTTTGCGGCAAGCGCAGGCGAAGCCGAACCAGGGCGACATTCCTGCAAAGAAGTGACAGCGTTTTGCATCCGGAACGACGGCGTGTGGTTCCACGATGCCATGAGACAAGCTCCGCCAGCCACGATTCAGCGCCAATTCGCATTCTGGTTATGGCAATATGGTCTGTTTACTTGCTGAAGCCAGGGTCGGCAACCAAAGCCCGACCAATTTAGCCCATGCGTGAATGAACAGAGCAAGCTCAGATTTAGGACGGAGGAACAAGTCTTGGAGAGCAAAACCAAGGTGCACGTTGATCAGCTTCTATCCCCCGCAGGACATCCGGTGGCCGTCGTCCGGTTTGAGGGTGACATTGCCGCTACTTCGAAAGACGTCGTTCTGGGTACCTATCAGAGGCTTCCCAGGGAATTGTCGAAGCTGGTCCTGCTGGACTTCAGCAAAGTCGGTTACATCAATTCAAGCGGCATCACGCTCGTGATTCAGCTACTGATGGAGGCGTATCAATCCGCGCGGAAGATTTACGCATTCGGCCTGTCGCCACACTTCACCAAGGTCTTCACCGTCGCGGGGATCACCGATTACGCCGGATTGTTCCACAGCGAGGCCGAAGCACTTAAGGCGCTATAAGTTTGCGCGGTCTGAAGCAGTCTGGAAAGCACGGTGCCGTAGCCACCGAGCCGCGGCATTGCATCAGCGGGGAGTTGAATTGGCGTCCCTACTCGGTGTCGTCGGCCACATAGAGCATGCCCAGATCGCGCAAGCTTTGACCCGAACTGCGCCCTAGAAGCTCGGCAACCTTCTCTGCCATTCCCCTGTTTGAAGCGAAGTATCGGAAAGTCACCACTTCTTTGCCGAACATGCAGGTCAGGTCGACGCGAGTGCCCACGATCCTGTCGACCCTTCTCAAGGTCACAGATTCCGGGCGGCTCGTAAAGGCTGCTTTGCGGGTATCAAATGGTCCCGCGCCACCTACAGGCGGCCAACCAGATAGATTCAACAGCTGCTGCACTCAGTACTCCTACAAATTGATGGTACGACATTGACCGGCGATTCGGGGGGTGGCACAGGTGTGAGGGCTACAAAAGGGAACGGGACCGGCGATCGCGAATATGTGGCGATGTTGTTCACTTTATGCGGATAACTAGTTCGCACTGCGAAGCTTTTGCACGGCTTGCTCTGCCTGCGACAGGTGGCGGCGCTGGTGCGCGGCAACAATCAGGAAGCTTGACCAGATGCTGTAGCGGATACGCCGATCTACCGGCGAGGCCATCCTGACCTGGTCGATCGCGCGGCCGCGGCACCTGTGCAGCGTGGCCACGATGCGCTGCTGTCGATCGAGGAAGCCGGACAGCACGGATTCGACGGTCCCGCACTCAACGGGCTCGAAGGGAAGAAGGGTCCTGGAGCGGATTCGGGCGGGCGGCTCGAGAATCCAAGAGAGCAGGCGACCCCAGAAATCGGTGCGATAGGGCGCATTCAACTCGGCTTTGCGAGGGCCGGCGCTGGCGATGATCTGCTGCCAGATGGGGAAGTAGCTGTCGGTAGATATGTTGAGGTGCTGCAGGCATTCTGCTGCCGACCATGATCCGGCGGCGGGGCGCGCATTACATAGCTCTGATCCGGCAGAGTCAACAAGGGCCTGTGCCCGCGCGCCAATGGCGACAAATCGGGCTTCCAACTCGTCGAGGGTTCCGGCCCGTTCGATGGACTTCCGGTTTGTCTCGGAGTGTGGTTGGGCTTCTTCAGGCCTTCGCGCTACACTCGCGTCAGTTGCCGGCTTGGGGATCTGCGTCATACGCCTGGTCTTTGTCTAAGATGCGCCGGACCCCGCGGGAGAAGGTATCGCCATGCCAACGTACGTCATTCTGCTGCGGGCTGTAAACCTGGCCGGACACGGAAAGCTACCCATGGCGGACTTCCGGAAACTGCTGGCCGAACTTGGGTTTCAGAAAATTGAGACCTACATCCAGAGCGGGAATGCGGTGGTTGACGCGAAAGGTACGCCGGCAGCTGTGGCCAAGGCGGTGGCAGTTGCGCTGGAAAAGCTGACCGGCGCCCCGGCCGGTGTGGTGGTGCGGACGCAAGAACAACTGGATCGAGTGATACGCGAGAATCCCTTTGCGGCAGAAGCGGCGGATGGGACAAAGGTGCATGTAGGGTTTCTGGCTGGACCGGCAGGGCCGGAGAGCCGGGCCGCACTGGATCGCATCGTGGCGCAGTATCCGAAACGGCGCGACCGGTATCACCTGGTTACTGAACATGTTTACTTTCATCTGCCAGACGGCGCGGCGGAGACCAAGTTCAGCGGCAGGTCGTTAGACAAGGCTCTGGGCGTGATGGGGACCGGCCGGAATTGGAACACGGTGCTGAAACTGCACGAGATGTCGAGGCGCGGAGCCCGATGAACCGGGACAAAGCCGGCAAGTCAGCGGCGCTTGGCGCCATTAGCCAGGCAGCAGATTAGCGCCCCCGCGGGCAGGCTTGAGGTGATTGTGCCAGCGTGGCCGCTGCGTCGAGCTTTGATGAAGAACTTGTTCATCTCGCTGTGAGCACGGCGTCGGCGATGCGGGCGGCTTCGACCGCTGGGCGAACATTATGCACGCGTACGATTGAGGCTCCGTGCAGGATGGCGGCGACGAGAGCAGCGATGCTGGCATTTTGTCGCGCCTCGATGGGCGCCTGAGTGCCACCGAAGAGCGGGGCTAGCGTGTGGCCGAGGAAGGATTTGCGGGAGACTCCGGCGAGCAGAGGACGGCCAAGGGAGAGCAGTTCGGCCTGGCGGGCGAGCATGGTGTAGTTCTCGTCGAACTTTTTGCCGAAACCGTAACCGGGGTCGAGAACGATAGACTCCGGGGCGATCCCGGCGCGAGTGCCGATTGCAAAGCTCTCCGACAATCCCGTGCGGATGGTTTCGATCAGCGTATCCGCCGGCAGCTTCTCCTGTGTGCGCCACTGGTCGGGGCGTCCGCGGGTATGCATCAGGATTACGCCGCAAGCGGACTGGGCGCAGACAGAGGGCATGGCTTCATCCCAGCAAAATCCGCTGACGTCGTTGATGATCTCGGCACCAGCGGCGAGAGCGGCAAGCGCGGTTGCAGATTTATAGGTGTCGGCGGAAAGGATTGCATCGGGCCTGGCTGCCAGGATTTCTTCGATCACCGGCAGGAGCCGCGCTTGTTCTTCATCTGCGCTTACCGCAGCAGCGGCCTCGGTTACATTACCGGCTGGCGAGCCGGGTCGCGTGCTTTCGGCGCCCAGGTCAAGCAGGTCCGCGCCTTCGTCGAGTAACTGGTGCGCCCGGGCCACCGCAGCTTCGGGGGTGAGAAACAGACCGCCGTCACTGAACGAGTCCGGCGTGATGTTGATGACGCCCATGACCAGCGTTCGGCGGCCGAGTTCAAGCGAACGGCTGCGCAGCTTCCAATGCGAGATTGTGCGCGTCAAAGGAGTCATCGAATCAACCAAACCTGCCGTGGATAAAACTACCCGGGGCTGCATCTTCGATCAGGAGACAACTTTGATTCTATGAGCACTCAAGTGACGGTTGATAGAAGACGCTCAGGAATCACGCCCTGCTACACTCCCCTCATGCTTCCCATCCGGCGAATGCTGGCGTTCGGTCCGGCGCTGCTTCTCGTTGCCACAACCAGCGGTTTTGCCCAGACGCACCACGCTCATACGGTAGCCCCGAAGCCCGCACACGCAGCTCCGGCGAAGGGCACGATCGCCGAGCGCATCCAGGCGATTCTTTCCGATCCGGCGCTCAGCCACACGGAATTCGGCATCAGCGTAACCACTCTCGATGGGCAGCCGCTCTATGGGTTGAACGAGGGCAAGCTGTTCACTCCGGCGTCGAATGCGAAGCTCGCGACCACCGCTGCGGCGTACGCGCTGCTTCCAGTGGAGAGCCTGACGTGGACCACGAACGTGGTTGCTTCCGGCGACATCGATGCGGGCGGTGTTTTGCATGGGGACATTCTGATTCTGGGCTCGGGCGATCCCACGATGAGCGCGCGGAGCTATCCCTACCAGCCGCCGAGTTCGCCTTCGCTTGCTCCGACGCCCTCGAATCCACCGGCAGAGTCCCCGACGGGCAAGCCGGAAGCATCGCCAACGACCCAGGAGGTAAAGGCGGAGCCGCGCGCCATTGAGGTGCTCGATCTGCTGGCGCAGCAGGTCGAGCAGGCTGGCGTGCGCTCGATCGAGGGCCGGGTGGTGGGCGATGACAGCTATTACCTGAGCGAGCCCTATGGAACCGCCTGGGCATGGGACGATCTGCAGTGGGGCTATGGCGCCCCGGTATCGGCGCTCTCGTTTGCTGACAACTCCATTGAGCTGACGTTGTCGGCCGATCCCGCTAAACCTGGCGCGACCGTGGCGCAATGGACGCCCGATGTGGAGTACTACACGCTTGAGAATGCCATGACCATGGCGCAGGCGGGGGA
>NZ_JBARMD010000610.1:0-1747 GCF_049802275.1 Occallatibacter sp.
TTGAATTCTGAAAAGTCATGCGGCGTTGGGCGGGCATGCGCGGGTGGGGGTGGCGTCTGCGACTGGGGCGCGGCCGGGGCGACAAGGAGAGACGGCATCATGTGACTTGGTAATGCGTTGGGATAGATCAACGGAACGAGAACGAGCGCGATGAGGATCGAGCCATTGAGCGCGAGCGCGGCGAACATCCAGCGGCGGCTGCGGGTCTTGATTCTGCCTGTCGATTCAAACGTGGAGTCTTCGAACATGGCGTGCCTCCCAGGGTGAATTCAGCCGCGCCGGTGGGAGGCGGAGAGCCTTTGAGCGCAATCGGCCTCAGCCGCGTGATCGCGCTGGTTGGCGCGTCGTACGGCGCTCAAGGCCCGCCGTTCATCCCCATCGGAACCACTGTGCTGATGTAGACACCGCGGGTTTGCGGAATGTTCCTGAATGTTGGATTGGGTTGAGGTAAAGGTTCGCTTTCGGCTGGATTGAAGACTGAGGCCGATGGGCTCAGGGTGTTGCTTTTCCACCCTTGCGATAAAGGATTCGCAAGGATGGGGCACCTACTTGATTCGCGTCGGGGCGCATAGATCCGGTACGAGCCGGCGTTTTTCGCGGACGGGATTGATTCTCCATGTATACGCGGGTGCGGTAAACTCCATAGCATTCGTCGCTGAAAAAGAATCGGAGCTCGCATGAAACTGTTTCGCTTGTTGTTGCTTGCATTCGCCGCAATCCAGTTAACGTTGGCGGGGGCGCAGGAAACGCCGCAGCCTTCAGGCGCTACTGCAACCGCTAAAGGACCGGACCCGGCAGCGACACTCGCCTACATTCACGATGCGTGGGCCACGCTGACACGGTCGATGACGGAGTGCCACTCGCTGGTGGACATCAAAGTTACGGCGCATCCCATTCTCTACATGCCGGCCGAGGTTTCGCCGCCACCCGAAGTTTCAGCGCTGAGGGAGAAATGCAACGTACAGATAGTGTCGCTGCCGCGGCGCATCGAGAAGCTTGGCGATGTACGGCCGGAGGAACTGCCGGCTGCGGGATTGTTGTATCTGCCTAATCCCTACGTGGTTCCGGGTGGGCGCTTCAACGAGATGTATGTGTGGGACAGCTACTTCATCCTACTGGGGCTGGAGGCCGATCACCACGAAGCGCTGGCGAAGGGAATGGTGGACAACTTTCTCTTTGAGATTGAACACTACGGCGCGGTGCTGAATGCGAATCGCACGTACTATCTGACGCGATCGCAGCCGCCGTTTTTGACCGCGATGATTCGCGCGGTATACGAAAATCCGGCGAGCTTTGCGGCGACACCTGCAGGCCGGGCAGAGGCGCGTGCGTGGCTGGATCATGCGTACAGGCTGGCAGAAAAGGACTACAGCACGTGGACGCGACCGGAGCACAAGGCAGGAACGACGGGGTTGGCGCGCTACTTCGACTATGGCACGGGACCGGTGCCGGAGATGGCGGACGACAGCACGTACTACTCTGACGTGATTCGCTGGCTTGAGGCGCATCCTCATGCGGTGAGCGCCGAAGAAGCTGGTGCGCCTTACCTGGTGAAGGGCACAGAACAGCCGAATGATGCGGAAGTTGCACGGCTGAAGCAGGTAAGCTGCGATGTGAAGCTCAGCGTGGTGTGCATGCACGCGTACGCGGATGGATACCGATTGACTAAGGATTTCTACCTCGGCGATCGCGCGATGCGGGAGTCTGGATTCGATCCGAGTTTCAGGTTTGGTCCATTTGACGGCTC
>NZ_JBARMD010000611.1:0-1906 GCF_049802275.1 Occallatibacter sp.
TTCTGTCCGATCCGATTGACGCCGGAGCTCTTTCCGATGCCTTGGTACGCGCTTCGCAACGGCGGTCGGGAGGCAAATCCGCAAAGAAGACGGGCGGGAAGATCCTGGTTTTCCTCGGCGGAAAGGGTGGCTCGGGCGTCACTACCGTGGCTTGCAATTTCGCGGTCGCGCTGGTGCAGGAGTGCCAGCAAAGCGCGGTTTTGATCGACCTCGATCTGCCGCTCGGCGACGCTGCCCTCAGCCTCGGACTTACCACGCAGTTCTCTACTGCCGATGCGCTGCAGAACGCAGACCGCATGGATACGAACTTTTTTTCCAAACTGCTGACGACCCACAGTTCGGGTCTTCCTGTGCTTGCGGCTCCCGGCAGGTTTCCTCAGATTCAGGCCAGTAATGATTCCATCGACAAGATGCTGAACGTGGCTCGGCAGGACTTTGCCTACGTGGTGATCGATGCCGGTTCGCGATTTGATTTAACCGATGCTGCCTGGTTTGAACAGGCTGATACGGCCTACCTGGTGATGCAGGCGGGGATTCCCGAGCTGCGTAATTCGCACCGGTTGATTTCGGAATTCTTCAAGTCAGGAACTCCCAAACTCGAAATCGTCCTGAATCGATATGTGAAGAGCTCCATGGGAGTGGACGAAGAGCACATCGAAAAGGCGCTTACCAAGCCGATCGCGTGGAAGATTCCAAGCGATTACTACAACGTGCGGCGGATGCAAAACGAGGCAGTCCCGCTGGCGCTTGATGATTCAAGCATTGCAAGGGTACTCCAGGACATGGCACGAGCGGCTTGCGGGATGCCCCCCAAGCCGGAAAAGCGAAAGGGCTTTAGCCTTTTCAAATAATCCCCCGTTATTTGACGGAATTTGTAATTGAGGACGGCGCATCGTGGAATCAATGAATCTGGAAAACTTCAAGGCAGAAGTACACCGTACGCTGCTGTCGAAGCTCGACCTGGAAAAGCTTTCGCGAATTAACTCCAGTCAGGCAAGGCAGGCGGTCTCGAGCATTATCAGCGAGATCATCAGTGATCGTCGGGTGCCACTCAGCTTCGATGAGCAGGAGAAGATTCAGACCGATCTGCTGGACGAGGTCTTTGGTCTGGGACCTCTTGAGCCGCTGCTCAAAGACCAGAAGATCTCCGACATCATGGTCAACTACAAGGACCATGTGTTCATTGAAAAGGGCGGCTTGCTGACGCGTGCGGATGCTTCATTCCGCGACGACCGTCACCTGCTTCAAATCATTGACCGCATCGTTTCGCGCGTGGGACGCCGCGTAGACGAGTCGTCGCCGATGGTCGACGCACGCTTGCCCGACGGCTCTCGTGTGAACGCGATCATTCCGCCGCTCGCGCTCGACGGCCCTTCCATGTCTATCCGCCGTTTCGGCACCGGTCCACTGGCCGCCAATCAGCTGGTGCAATTGAAGAGTATTTCCGCGGAAATGATGGAATTGCTGTCAGCTGCGGTTCGTGCGCGCCTCAGCATTCTGATCTCGGGCGGCACCGGCGCCGGTAAGACCACCTTCCTTAATATTCTGTCGCAGTACATTCCGCAAAACGAGCGTGTCATCACGATCGAGGACGCTGCCGAATTGCAGCTTGCGCAGGAGAATATTGTTCGTCTGGAAACGCGTCCGCCTAACGTTGAAGGACAGGGAGCAATTCGACAAAGGCAACTGCTTATCAACTGCCTTCGTATGCGTCCCGACCGGATCATCATCGGTGAGTGCCGTGGCGAAGAGGCGTTTGACATGCTTCAGGCCATGAACACCGGTCACGAAGGTTCGATGACCACCGTCCACGCCAATACGGCTCGCGACGCGCTGACCCGTCTCGAATCGATGGTGGCGATGACCAACCTGAACCTGCCCGAAAAGACGGTTCGGGCCCAGATCG
>NZ_JBARMD010000612.1:0-2699 GCF_049802275.1 Occallatibacter sp.
CAACTTCTTCTGCGATGCGGTCGAAAGTACGCCCTCCGCCAAGGCCGCGAACTTCTCCTCAATTTCAGAGTCGATCAGAGGATTCCGGGGATCGCCCTTGGGGTAGTCGAGCTGCTTGGAAAATACCGAACCGTCTCTAGTTGTGATGTTCACGATTACACGCTGCAATGCTGGGAAAACCTTTTCGATATCCGGGTCGGCCACTACCTCCACCTTCGGCAGTTGAGCGCGAATCTCGGAGTCCATGATCCTGCTCATCTCAAACTGAGCCGGGGTTACTTGCCGATCTACGATTGCAGCTGCAATCACATAGGGGAGGGAATGGTCGGCGGTTTCCTTGGTGTGGGGATCATACTTACTGGGATCGGAGAGAATGTCTGCCGCGCGGGCCAGGGAGCGGATCTGGACTTTCTGAATATCGGCCGGCTTCAGGTCATTCGATTTGACGATGTCGAGTACGGCGGAAATCGGGGAGTGGGTCAGCGCCTCGGTAGGAAAGAACTTCATGCCGCACTGGGTAATGCGCCAAGCTTCGCCCAAACCATCCGTGAGCAAGTTTAGCCGCCATTCTGGACCATAACAGTGAGTGAGGCCCTCCTTGCCGTCGATCACGTGTTCGGGACCGGTGTAGCCTTTTTCAGCTAGCAGCGCCGCCAGTATGCCGCTCTGGGTGGCCATGGGATCCACGGTGTTCTTCATCATGGTGAGCTTTCCCGCCGTGACTGCGCCCAGGGTGCAATGGCGGCTGGCGGAGATGCCGATGGCATGCTGAATCTGCTGCCAACTTAAGTGCAGCGCGCGCCCGGCAACGATGGGGGAAACAAACGCGGTCAGGGTCGCGTGATGCCATCCGCGCTCGCGAATTCCCGGAAAAGCCGCTTCGCACAGGCGCATTTCGAATTCATGCCCGAGAACCAGACCTACGATCAACTCCTTGCCATCGGTTTTGGCTCGCTCACAGCCTGCAATCGCCGCAGGGAAAATATCCGATGGATGCGATGGGTCCTGCTTCCAGTAGATATCGTTGTAATCCATGCAGCGGATCATCAGAGCGTTCGCCAGGGAAGCTGAGACCGCGTCCATCCGCTTGCCGCTTCCAATGACGGTAGCCGGGCCGCGTCCGGCGATCTCGGCAAGAACCTCGAGAGCGATCTTCACGTCATGCTGCTGGTATCCGCCGAGAGCGCAACCCACCGAGTCCAGAAGGAAGCGTTTTGCCTGGTAAACGGCTTCTGGTGAGAGTTGTTTGTATTCGAGCCTGGCTGCCCAGCGCGACATCTGCGCCGTGATGGTGCCCTTCGTCGCGACGGTATCTTTTCCGCTCACAAGATCTCCTATCTTGCTTTAACGTTCTTGGGATTCTTGAACGGTAGGAATGCCATGAAATCGGCATGGTGCACGATGAAGGCCTCGGTGGTGCGCTTCACCAAATCGCCTTCCGCGGCATGCGCCGCAATGACGTGACAGACGTCATCCGGTATGCCACACTCCAGCGCCAAGGCGACTCCTGTAAATGGGTGCCGCAGTGCTTCTCCGCGCTCGCTTTGACGGCTCTTGCCGTCGGGGCCGATCTCGTATTCCAGCAATTTGCCAACATCGGCGAGAATTGCCCCCGCAATAACAGTGTCAAGGTTGACGGGAAGCGAGCGGCCCATGAACTCCTGCATCGCCTCCGCACTCTGGCGGGCGATGTGCACGACGCACCGCTTGTGCTCCATGAACGTTACCGGGCAGTTGGGCACGAGAAGCGTGAAGGGAATGCGGTTCAAGTCTTCAGGCTTGAGTAGGCTGCGTTCCAAAGCTTTGACCCACGTCTGAGCCACCTTTTCCCGCAGCTTAGGATTTTCAATCCACTGAATCTCTGGCCACAGCTTGTTGACTGCATCCCGCATGCTCCCGACACCTCCCAGCAAACGCTTTAGCTTAACTTGGGGACGCGGTAAGAGTCGAGTAGGGGGTGACCTAATTCACAGGGATCGGTGTCACAGACCACAGTGACGAACGTCCGGGACGCAATGGGAAAACTGCGGCGGGGAGCGATGTTTTGAGGATTGGTCGGGGCGATAGGATTTGAACCTACGACCCCCTGCGCCCAAGGCAGGTGCGCTACCAGGCTGCGCTACGCCCCGACTGTCAACGACTCATGCCGTATCTAGAGACTAAGGCAGGGTGCGCTATTCGTGCAAGGGAGGGTTGCAATGCACGGGAACGCTCATACTTGCGTGATGACTGCCACACCATTCCTGTTAAGGTTCTCGGGTTTGTACGGGACCATTCTTAGATTTTCGATTTGTACGTCATATCTTTGCAGACCGTTGCCCGCCTTCTCCGTCTTTTCAAGCCGCACAAGCGTGCCTTCCGCCCTCAAGTCCTTCCACTTGTCCAAGAGGATGACGTTGCAGCCAGCACTGAGTCGGTAAAACAAATTCTTGGAAATTGCGTAGTTGTCCCCAACACCACTTTCAAATGTTTGATGGAAGCTCCGTTTGTTTTCTTGCTGGGTTTTCTTAGAGGGAGCGTGTATGACCAAGGTTGACATTGAGCCTTCGACCTCCTCAGTTGTCGACAGTATAGGGCAGTAGGATTCGCCAAGGCAAAAGGCTGTGGTCTCAGGCGGAGCCCATCTTCTTCTGCATTTCTTCGAGCGTAAGACCTTTCGTCTCCGGATAGATAAACAACACGACGAAGAACTGCAGCAC
>NZ_JBARMD010000613.1:0-6351 GCF_049802275.1 Occallatibacter sp.
GCATCGAAGTCAATCCCCGCGCAGCCGTCATCGCGGACCTTGTCCTCTGGATCGGCTATCGTCAGTGGCACTTCAAAACGCGCGGAGACGCGCAGCCGCCCATCCCCGTCATCCGGAATTTTCACAACGTTGTGGAAGCCGACGCGCTCATTACTTTTGCCTCGCGCAAGCCTGCGGTGGATGAGCACGGAAACCCGGTCACCGTCTGGGATCGCGTCACCCTCAAGGAGCACCCAACCACAGGCGAGAGGGTGCCCGACGAAACCGCGCGCATTCCCGTCTACGAGTATTCCGGCGTGAAGAAGGCGAAATGGCCTGAGGCGGATTTCGTTGTCGGCAATCCACCGTTCATCGGCGGCAAGGATATTCGCGCGTGGCACGGCGACGGCTATGCGCTCGCCTTTCCCCGATTGCACCGACGCGCAGAAAGAGACAATCCGTGTAATCACTGAACGCCTGGACGCGCACCGCAAACGCCAGCAGGAACTCGCTCCCGATCTGACCCTGACTGAGATGTACAACGTCCTCGAAAAACTTCGCGCCTCGGAAGAGCTGACGGCCGAAGACCGCCGCATCTACGACGCCGGTCTCGTCGGGGTGCTGCGCGAACTCCACGACGAACTCGACGCAGCCGTCTTCGCCGCCTATGGCTGGCCCGCTGCACTCAGCGACGAAGACATCCTCGCCAGTGTGGTTGCCCTCAATGCCCAGCGCAGCGCTGAAGAACGCGCAGGCCTCGTCCGCTGGCTCCGCCCCGAGTTCCAGGCCCCCAACGAACTCCTTGTCCAGACCACTCTGGCGGGCATGGCTCCCGTCGAGGGTCCAGCCCCCGCCCGCCGCAAACAGCCCTGGCCGTCCACCCTTCCCGATCAGGTCCGCGCCGTTAAAGATGCGCTTCGGGCTACCCCCATGCAGAATGTCCAGCAGATCGCCTCCGGGTTTAAGCCGGCCAGCCGCACCCGCATCGCCGAAATACTGGAAACATTGACCGCCCTTGGACAAACCCGCCAACTCCAAGACCGATACTCGCTGTGAGTCGAAGGCGTGCAATATAGTCAGCAGTCAAGTACCTCAGTTCTCCCTTTCGCCGTAAAACACTCATTCTGTTCGCAAAATCATTGCTCCGGTCTTGCAGGTAATTTCCTGCCAATCCCGCATAATCAGAACATGCGAAATGAACCTGGGGTCCGCAGAAGTCTCTGGTCCCTGTCCCAAAACCCTGATCCCCTCTTCTAAGTCCTTTGAGAAGAAATATCTACAGCGAAGATCAATCCTATGAAATATTTAGCGACACCTTCTCCCCGCAAACTCATGAAAAAAGGATATTTATACCCAGAGACCGGTAGTGGGGGTAGCCTTTTACTGGAGTTGCGACCTCCTCACAACCTGATGCCCGCTTCCGTGTCTAATTGAGTGGAAAGAAGAAGATGCGTTTTCGCACCCTGATCCCGCTCGTGGGACTTTTTGCCTTCGTTCTACTCGGCGCTTCGGCCTTGGCCGTGGCCCAGTCGGCCAGCTTTGCCGTCAGCCAGAACGGTAAATCCGTCGGCACCGCAAGCTACAACTTTGTTTCGAAGCCGACCGGCATCGACTCGGCCTCCATCGTCCACGTCGACATGCAGGGGCTGAGCTACCAGCTTTCCAAAACAGAGGAGCTTTCTCCCTCCCACGGTCTTCTGCATGTCCAGGTCAGCGCCATCGTCAACAACTCCGCCGTCAACGTCGTTGCCAAGCCCGACGCCGCGCAGTTCCTGCTGAACATCTCTGCCAACGGACACGCCAGCACCACCCGCCTCGACTCCCACAACCTCGCTGTCTTCCTTCCCGACTTCGATCCCGGCGCCCTCGAAACCCTGCTCGCCGTGGCCGCCGGCAACAACAACCGCGACCTCTGGGCCATCATCCCCAAGCAGGCGGGCACCATCGAGCCTATCCAGCTCGCGACCCTTCGCGATGAACAAGGCACCCTCGACGGCAAGCCCGTCACCGTCCACCACCTCGTCGCAACCATCGCCGGGAACACCACAGACCTCTTCGCTGGACCCGAAAACCAGCTCCTCCAGGCCGAATTGCCGCAGGAAGGCTTCGCCCTCGTCCGCACCGGTTTCGTCCTCATCCCACCCGCCAAACCACAGGCACCCCCACCCGCGCCTGCGCCGACCTCCCCAACAGCATCCCCGTCGCCCTCCGAATGACCCTGAAACGAACCATGGACTGGGATGTTCCGCCGCTTCCGCGTCGCTTACCATCCACCCGAAATTCCGTCTCTATCTACAGTGCAGGCGGGAGATTCACCCCGGGCAGAATGGACCACTGCTACAAAGAAAAGCGGCCACCTCGCAGGTGGCCCGTTCGTTTTATGGAGTCCTTGAATTGTCGATGAGAAGCCTTTGTACCCTGGCCCTGCTGATGTTGTTTTCAGCCTGCGGATTTCAGCGTCCCGCTGCGGCCGAGACAGAACCACCAGCCGCTGTGCGCAGTCCCTACGAGTTGCACTTTTTCCATACCCACACCGGCGAACGCCTCGACATCGTCTATCGCGATAGCAATCGATACGATCAGGAATCGCTGGACCGGCTCAATCACTATCTGCGCGATCACCGCACCGGCGATGTTCACACCTATGATCCGCGCGTCTTCGATCTGCTCCACGATCTGACTGCCTCCCTCGGCAATCCGAATCTGGAGATCGATGTAGTCTGCGGCTATCGCACCCCCTGGAGCAATGAATACCTCCGCACACACGGACACGGCGTCGCCCTTCACAGCCTCCACATGCAAGCAATGGCGATTGACATCCGCATCCCCGGAGTTTCCACAGCCCGCCTGCGAGACGCGGCCATAGCCCTGCATCGAGGCGGAGTGGGCTATTACGCAGACTCGAATTTCGTGCACGTCGACGTGGGTCGCGTTCGCTACTGGTAATTCAACGCTGCTTTAGAAGCTTCCGAAAAAACTCGTTGACTTTGAAAGGGCACGGCTTGAGCCGTGCCGTAAGCGGCACAAAATCGTCGTCGGCTTTAGCCGTTGAGGACGTTCTTTCGATGACCGTTTATCCGCAGCTTGCTATGGATACGGATATCCCTTGGCGAGGGCGGCAGCCAGCTTGGCATCAAAACCATAGATGTCGTCACTGAAATGGACTTCACCGTTCGCATAAGCCAGCGCGGTTCCGTAAACGATAAAGACCGGCACACGCTTCGCGAGAGTCACAGTGACGTTGTCTTTCCCGCTCTGCATGCCTTGCTGCACCTTCTCGAGCGTCCATCCGGGATTGTTGCGCAACGCCCACACGGTAAGCTCAGCCGGCTTCTCGACGCGAATGCATCCGTGGCTGAAGTCACGGCGCGATCGCGAGAACAAGCTCTGAGAAGGAGTGCTGTGAAGATACACGTTGTTCTCGTTGGGAAAGATGAGCTTAACAAGGCCCAGCGCATTGGTCGGTCCGGGCTTCTGCCTCACCATCAGCTTGCCCGCTTTGAGCTGCGCCAGCACCTCATCTGAAATCGTTCCCGACGTAACAACCTTGCCGTCGAAGGTGGTCACCTCGTAGTTTTTGCTTGCGATATAACCCCGATCACGTTGAATGGCGGGCACGATCTCACTGCGAAGAATACTCGGTGGAACATTCCAATACGGACGCAGAACCACGTACGTCATGTCGCGCGAAAATACCGGCGTCTCGGTACGCATCGCTTTACCCACGACCACGCGCATGTCGAGTGCGGGATTGTTATCTTCGTCGAGGGCGCGTAGACGGAAATCGGGAATGTTCACAATGATCGGCGGCGCTGAAAACTCTGCCGGCAACCAGCGCCAACGTTCCAGCGTCAGTTGCAACTGGCGCACTCGATCCGTGAGCGGCACGTTGAGTTGCTTAATCGTCCCGGCTCCGAGGCGACCGTCCTCATCGAGACCATGACGGCGCTGGAATCGTTTCACCGCATCCACCAGGGCTCCGCTGTAAACACCGGCATCCTGCGATCCAGCCGCATCCTCCGGCAGATCCCCCAGCAGACGTAAAAGACGTGTGAGCCGCGGCACTCCGGCGTACGGTTGCCCCGGTTCGATTGGCTTGGTGACCGTCGGAAGCTTTTCACCGTCATCCAGTCGCGCCAAATCGGTATAGCGTGCCAGCGCCTGCTCGCTTCGGCGATATGCGGGGAATGGCGGTTCAACGCCTTCAATCGTAGCCTTCACGTTTTGCGAAGGGATGAGTTTGTCCCGCAGGAACTGCGCCAGGTCATACTTTTTCCCTTCCACGCTCAATCCATACTTGAAGTGCTGCGGATTGATTCGCCCGATGCGCAGGTCTGAGACATAGCGCATCGTGCACACGGTCATCGCCACATCAAAACGAGCCGCGGCGGAGCCTGTCGATGCCCCATTCAGACTCTGCAGTCGATCGCCCCAGAGCGAAGCGTCATAGTCCTCCGGGTTAAGCCCCTTTTCGCCGGCATTGCGAAACTGCTCGATCATAGAAAGCGCCACCGGCGCCGCTTGCAATCCTTGCTGGGATTGCGGTCCCGATTGCAATGGGACGACCCACGCAGGAGCAAACCCCGCGGGTTCGTAGAACTTCTGAAGCCAGCTACGATAGTCTGCGAAGTTCGGCCAGCGCATGCCCTGCATCTGGCCGCTCGTCACCAGGTTCTGAATGTCCGCTTGTTGTCCGATCGCGGGGCGCGCAACGCACGCCGCAAGGAGTGCGATTCCCCCCAAGATACGCATCCGATTCCCAGCAATGTGCACGTGTTTGCTTCTCCATAGTTCTCTGGGGTTGAAAGCTCAGCCAGGCTACTGCTTCATCAGTTGGTCGTAAACAAGCTGCTTCGCGCCCCCGAAACAAATCAGCGGAAGCCTGAAGAGCAAGTTAATCATGACGTGTGCTTTCTTAATGGACCAACGTGCCGTGCCTGTTCAACACGGATCGCGCAGCCGTTGGTGAATCGTCTTGCGCTCATGAGGCCCTCGGTCCCTGCCCCATTTCACCGCGCGTTAGGTGTCGTGAAGCGAGAACTTGTGTTCCGGAATCCATTTAAATCTAGGCTGGCGGGCATCTTGTCACTACTGTCAGATATGACAGTGTCGAGATGCGTCGCTCCCAGCACCAGGCTCAATCACTTCCTTTGCGGGGAGCCGCTTCCACCCAGTTCCCCTGCTCATCGTATCGATGAGTGTGCAGTCGGTTATTCCTTGACAGGTTGGTCTCCACCCCGGGGTCCCCAAAGCGCTGTTTTTGCGCCTTGGGGAGGACCAGAGCCTGTCTCCGCAACACCTCCAACCGAGAACCACCCTGGCGGAGAGCGTTCAAAATGAACAGCACTCTACAGCAAACCGCGATCTGTCAAAACACAAACTGTCCCACCCAAGGGGTTCACCTCAAACGCCGTCAACTCTCCAACCCCACACAAACCCTACAACTCCTTGATTCCATGAGGTCGATTTTTCTGGCCGTTTTGCAGGTTATTTCACCGACTTCTCTAAGATTGGAAACATAGCCGGACAATCCAGTGGATCAGCGTGCGAACTCAAAATTGCCGCCCGCCCGCCTCGTCCACGCTAGGCGATTCGCTAGCGAGCCCCGCCGCAACCACGGCCGATCTCCGCCAGTTTCGTCGCCGCAAATCACTGTGGGCGGCCGGGCAAAAAACCGGGTCCGCCGACCAGAAAGAGAGAACTATCGCGATGGCAAACATCCTGGTAAATATCGAAAAAGGAATTGAAATCGGCGCCGAAGACGCCCTCAAGTGGCTGACTGGCGCCAACAAGGCTCTCAAAGCCGCACCGCAGGTGGTGGCAGCACTCGCCACATTGATCGCTGCCGCCGAAAAACCGCTGGCCGAACTCGCCGGCGCTGCCTCCAACCCGCTGAATATCGCTCTCGATATTCAGACCGCAACCGACCTCAAAGCCGCCTGGCCCGAAGTGAAAGCATTTCTCGCCACCCTCGGCGTCAAATTCTAGTTCTCTGAAACTTTCAAGCTGCGTAGCCGTGACATCGCAACGCAGCCGAGTGCCCCATCCATCGAGCGTATCTTGGTCGATGGATGGGAGAACGCCTTCCGCCTTTGTCGCGATCGATGCCTCAAGCGCGGTGTTGCTGGGTGCAATTGGCTGCGGCGCAGTGGATGTTCTCAGTGCTCAAAAAATTGGTCCCTTCTTTCACGAACATCGCAATGTGCGGAACGGGTTCATCGTCTTCCGGGAGGGCTCCCCTAGATCTAGAGCGTTTTCATCATAGCTGTACCCAGTTGAGGGTCAGCCTGAACCAGACTTGAGCGTTGTCAGCAGATATTTCCTGAAGGGCTTCTGTGATTGCTTGGTCGAGGGCTTGTTCAGTCCGAGCTT
>NZ_JBARMD010000614.1:0-2319 GCF_049802275.1 Occallatibacter sp.
GTGTATCCATGACTTCTTCAAGCACCCGACTGGAGTCGATGCCGAACGATCGAGGAGGTATAGTCGTCTGGCCGTCGTCTAAGCCGAAGTTCCAGAGCCCTGAAAACGCAAGGATTTGATTACACGGCAGTTTGCCAAAAATACAGCTTGGCCTACTGACTACGTTTTCGGAGGCTTACCGTTTTCGGAGGCTTACAGAGATACTTGGAGGAGTTCGAGGGCGCGTCGCTGGAGAGGGGTGGGGACGGTGATGATGTCGAAAGCTGGGGTGCTGGCATCTTTGGGCTGTACGCGGTTGGAGACGATCGTGGCGAGGTCGCCGAGAAGAGTCTGAAAGCTGTGCACGGGCAGATCGTCTGGAGTGCGCCTCGTGAGGGCCTTGGCTTGAGCTGAAGGGGAGCGCTGGGCCGGCGCGACCACCGAGACGCGCAGTTTTTCCGCTGCGATCTTATCCTCGTCGTCAAATAGAAGGGGCGCCAGATTCTTGCGCATATGCCATTCCACGTAATAAGCCAGCATGCAGAGAAAGATATGAGCGCGGACGCGATCGGGTTGGCGATGGTGGATGGGGCGCACGTGCAGATCTACCGTTTTCAAACTGCGAAAGGCGCGCTCCACCCCCGACAAGCTCTTGTAGTTGTGCACCGCTTGCTCGCTGGACAGCGCTTCGGCGGGGACGTTGGTGCGAATGACATAAATACCATCCAACGATTCTTCCTTCTCGATATTGGCTTGTTTGCGCGTATAAGTGAAGCCGTCGTCTTCGATCTGAACTTGAAAGTGCTTTCCCATTTTGTAGCGGTTCAGGACCTTGCCGGCGCGCAGTCCGATGTTTTGCTTGCCGCGTAGCGGACGTTTTTTGCGCCGTGTGGCTGCGGCAATCTTCTCCAACTCCTTTTCGGTGGCGGCCAGAAGTTCGGGGCGCTTGCGGGCGCGTTCCTCGGCCAGCAGGGGATTGTAGCAGGCCACCAGGCGCTCGCCGGGAAAGTCCGGATGGGTGATCTCGGCCAGATCCCGGCTGTCGAATAGGGAGAGCTGCAGAACACCATCAGAGGCCAGTTTCTTGATGGCTGGCGCGCGCAGCGCCGTGATCCAATCGATCCCGGTTGCAGGTTTGAGATCCTCACGCAGGCGCGCGCTGGTGATCATGCCGCGGTCGCCGACTAAAATCACACGTTGTAGTCCGAATCGCTGGCGCAGTTTGGTCACCTGATCGGACACGGTCTTAGGATCGGATGTATTCCCCGCATAGACTTCTACTGCCACGGGACAACCCTCGGCATTGGTCAGCAGGCCGAAAACAACCTGCAACTTACCCTTCTGGTCGTCACGCGAGTGGCCTAGTTTGCCAAGCGGACAGTGACGCCCCTCGAAATAGGTGGAGGTCAAATCATAGAGGACGAGCGATCCCTCGGCCAAGTGCCGTTTGGCCAAATCATCCTCGATGCCAGCCTGCTGAGGCAACAACCAGTCCATGGCCTCATAGAGTTCATCCTCGGTGACAGAGTCGAGATGGAGTGACTCGCCCAGCGTGCTGCTGAGGGTATCGGGATGAAGAGCGCGAGAGGTGGCGAGTTTGGATGCGGGTTCCAGCACGCGAGCCGCGATCATGGCCAAGACGAGATCCCGATTACGGTCGGCATGTTTTTCGAAGAGGCGGTCAAGATGCAACTTGCGCAAAGTGCCGAGGATGACAGCGACGTGGCCGTGAGGGCGGGAGCGGACGATGTCGAAGGCTTCAGGCAGAGGGGCACCGAGGGCGGTGGCGCCCTTTAAGACGGCGCGAAGCGCAGCGACTTTGCCTGGGGGCCAGTGGGAGAGGTTGGCGATGGTGCGGTTGTGGACCTTGCCGTTTTCGCGGAAGCTCTCGCGGAGGAGGATAGCGGGCGGGGAGTTGCGATTAGGGACGACGGCCACGTACATGTAGACAGAATACTAAAAAGGGACCGATAAAACAAGAGAAATTCACTAATTTACATGACTACAAAATCATCATCAAATCTGCGCAACTCATTGTCAGAAAAGGGATCTACATGCGATCAGGGCTGGAACTTCGGTCTAAGATTGCGTGTCGAACGTCCATTCGATGATCTATCGTCTGCCAGCGTCAATACCTTTATTACCTTGAAAACCCGTTACCCTCTTACGCCGACTTCGTCGAGATGGGCCAGCAGGTCGGCCGGGTCCTGATAAACGCGATACGCTCCGGCGCGTTCCAATTCCTCTTCGCCATAGCCGCCGGAGAGCAGGCCGACGCTGAGAGCGCGGGCGCGGCGGGCCGCCAGCAGATCCCAGATGCTGTCGCCGACCACCACGGAG
>NZ_JBARMD010000615.1:0-2606 GCF_049802275.1 Occallatibacter sp.
CCCTTGAACCCGAAGGCGTCGCGGATCTGGTTTTCGAGAAAGCGCTCGAAGGCGAAATGCAGCTTAATATCGCGGTCGGTAAACAGCACAAACGTCGGCGGCGCAACCGCAGCCTGCGTCATGTAAAAAATTCGAATACGCTTGGCCATCGGCACCGGAGCCCGCTGGAAATCGATCTTGTCGAGGAAGCGGTTCATCTGCCCCGTCGTCACGCGCTTACGGCGCTCGGCGGCAACGGACTTCACTTCCTTCAGAACGCGCGGCATTCCCTTCACTTCGAGAGCCGAAAGAAAAATCACCGGCGCGTAATCCAGGTACTTCAACGCCCTTTGTAATTGCTGTTCGAAGATCTCCCGATCCGCCGCAGGTTTTCCATCCGTGCGGTTAGTCGTCACCGCGTCCCACTTGTTCACGATGATGATCACGCTGCGTCCGCTCTCGTGGGCATATCCGCCGATAGTCGCGTCCGCACCCGTCACGCCCTCGGTTGCGTCGATCACCAGCAGCGCCACATCAGCCGCCTCAAGGTGGCGACGCGCCATAACCACGCTCATCTTTTCGGCCATCAAGTGCGTCTTGCCCTTGCGTCGAATACCCGCAGTATCCACAAAGCGCAGCGTGTCGCCCTCAAACTCGATGGCCTCGTCCACGGCGTCGCGCGTAGTCCCTGCAATCGGCGATACGATGGCGCGCGAAGTTCCCGTCAGCGCGTTCAGCAGCGTGGATTTGCCGACATTTGGCCGCCCGATAATTGCCACCGCCGTTTCACGCTGCTCAAATTCACCATGGGTGCGAATCAGCTGCTTGTGTTCATCGTCTTCCGCGCCTGGTTCGAGTGGGCCTCCCTCGGAGATCTCAGCTTCCTCGGCGATTTCCTCTGCAGTCTCGGCCTCGCTCTCCGCCTCTGTCGCGGGAATCGCCTCTGAGATGGCGTCCAGCAGATCGCCGATGCCCAGCGCATGTTCCGCGCTGATTGCATACACATTCTTGATGCCCAGCTGGCGAAAATTCTCCGCAGCATAGGCCATCGCCTCGCCCTCGATCTTGTTCACCGCCAGAAATACCGGCTTCTTGCTGCGCCCCAGCAGGCGCACCAGGTCGTAATCCGGGCTGGCCAGCTCTGTCCGCGCATCGACCACCATCACCAGTGCCTGCGCTTCTTCCAGAGCGACCTTCGCCTGGTTGTAAATCTCCGTGGGAATCAGTTCCGGATCATCCGGCACAATCCCGCCCGTATCCACCAGCCGGAACCGCCGCCCCATCCATTCGTATTCGCCGTAGATGCGGTCGCGCGTAATCCCGGGCTCGTCACCCACAATCGACCGCCGGCTCTTCGTCAACCGGTTGAATAGCGTGGACTTGCCCACGTTGGGCCGCCCCACAATGGCTACCAGCGGAAGCGCTTCCGCTCCGGCCCGCGTGGGAATTACCGATCTGCGATACGTAGGCAAAGCGTTCTCCAAATCCAGGACATCTCTTCCAGTCTACGTCGAAGAAGGGCTGCGCCCCATCGGGGTACCCTCTGGGTCGGCGGCTTTTAGCGATGAGTGGTCTCGTGTCTCCAGGCATTGCGAGCGCCATCCAGGCTCCTCCATCCAGGTCCCGCCATCCAGGGCCGCCATCCAGGTTCGGCCATCCGGGTTCGGCCCTCAATGTCGATTAGGTCCTATGATGGATTTAGCACCCGCCGATGGCCTCCTCCCAAACTTCAACCCGTACCCTGCCCTCCCTCCACGAGTTCTTCTCACCCGGCGGCATCCTTTCCAAGTCTCCCTTGCCCTACGAATACCGCCCCGGGCAGCTGGAGATGGCCAAGGCTGTCGAGCGAGCCCTCACCGAGCGCCGCCACCTCATCGTCGAGGCCGGCACCGGCACCGGCAAAACCCTCGCCTACCTCCTGCCCGCCCTCCGCACAGGCCAGCGCGTCATCGTCTCCACCGGAACGAAAGCTCTGCAGGACCAGCTCTACTTCCGCGACGTACCGTTTCTGGAGTCGTTGTTGGGAAATCTGCAGGTCTGCTACATGAAGGGCCGCGCCAACTACCTCTGCCGCCACAAGCTCGTCGCCCTTCGCGATCAGCCAATCCTGTCCGGCCTCGAAGAGATCGACCAGTACCGCCAGATCGCCGAGTGGGAGAAAACGACCGAAACCGGCGACCGCTCCGAGCTCTCCGAACTGCCAGAATCGAGCGCTCTCTGGCACAAGCTCGACGCACGCAGCGACGCCTGCCTCGGGTCGACGTGCCCTGACTACCGCCGCTGCTTCATCACCGAGATGCGGCGCCGCGCTCTTGAGTCCGACATCATCATCGTCAACCACCACCTCTTCTTCGCCGACCTCGCCGTCAAGCAGCAGGCCAGCGGAGCGCCCGACGCTGGCATCCTTCCAGAGGCTGCCGCGGTCATCTTCGACGAGGCCCACGAACTCGAAGACATCGCCTCCAGCTACTTCGGCCTTTCGGTTTCGAACATCCGCTTTGAAGAGCTGGCGCGCGACACCGATGTTCTCCTCCGCGCCAAGCCCGGCGCCGAACGAATGCCCGCCGCCACCCAGCAGCTTCGCGACCGTGCCCGCATGTTCTTCGCCAACCTGCCCAGCAATGGCG
>NZ_JBARMD010000616.1:0-2064 GCF_049802275.1 Occallatibacter sp.
GAAGATACCGAGAATCTCCGTGTTGCCATTGACGTCTGCTTTCATTCGCTGGTCCACAATCAACTTGGTTGGCATCTCGGGTGCGTATATCGTCGCAGTCTGCGGCTGCAGATAGTGATCTAGCCGATTGGCCGCGACCTCGCCGCCCCAGAATGTACGGTAAGGCTGGAGATCCACCCCCTCTGTCCAGTTCATAACCGTCGTGCGGAATCGTCGGGCATGGAGCTTCGGTCTAAGAACAGTCGGGTAGAGCGTCACCCACTCCTGCAAGGTGCGTTCGGGCGCCAAGAACCGGCGATTGCCTTCGGCAGCCTGTGCGGTGATGTGACGCCGGTTCTCCAGGTACTTGAATGCCTGCCCAACAGTGCCGAGCGCTACTTGTGCCGTGGCTGCGATTTCTCGGTATGTCGCATTCAGGAGGTGTGGCTGACATAAGAGCGCGAATACAACTCGCAGCCCTGCAGCATTCATTGCCTTGGCTCTGTCGTTGGCTCTCAGTTCCGGCGGCTTCGGCCTTCCTGTGATGTAAACGTGCAGGCCGGGCGCATGCAGATACGCATTGCCTGCAGTGTCTGCAAAACACATGTCCAATTCGCGACAACGCTCCGCCAGTTGCTGGCTGATGTAGGGGGCGACGATGAGCAAGGTCTGTTTGTGGTTTGGGGGCAACAATGCTCGGAGTTGATGCAACGTTGCAAAGCGGTCGATGTTGTTTCTGATCTCAACTGCGAAATTGTAGGTCTGCTTCGTCGTCATGACTTCGACAATGGCGTCGGGCCGATGCTTGCCCCGGTCAAGACGAGCTTCGCGGTCAAGCACGCGGGCCGTCATTCCGGTCTCTTTGGCTAGTGCTTCCAGGGCGTTCCCAAGAAGCTGTTGTTCCTCGCCTGTGTATTTCATCGCAACACCTGTAGTGATCACTCTATATAATTGTACACGTACCGTGAACAACATAAAATAGTGAACATACCCAAGAGCCGCGTCCTGGAGACGACGTTTCGTTCACAAATCGATCCTGTACACGTTTCGTGAACATCTCGGAAGTGATGAGAGCGTAACGCGCGTTTGCATACCTCACCTTGCTGTCAGCGCACAACTTTATTCACCGCACGCCACTCCTTCAGTGAAGAGTTGATGATTGCCCCGCGGGAGGGGCTGGTGGCGAGCGCCCGGCCTCCTACCTCTTCTTCTCAGAGCGGAGCTGTTCTTCGGCTGAAACGACTGCTCTGGGTGAGGTTTTGCCGAATCGTTCGAAGTAGCGTTCCTCAATGAACTGCGCCAGCGGTAACTTCCACGGCTCCTGCTTATGGTTGTCGATCTGGCCTAACTTCGCGGGATTCATTCCCAACTTGCGCGCCATCTGTACTTGCTCATGAGATAAACGATGGCGCTTCTGTGCGTCAATCCATGCCTGCATCTTCTGATCTGGCTTCTTGATCTGGTGATCTGGCTTCTTGATCTGGACCTTCATCATCGTTACAGCCTTGCCTTCGCCAGCCGACGAAGAAAACTCACCTTGGCAGAGTGCTCTTGGCGGAGTTTCTCCAGAGCTGACTGGAATGCAGGCACACGCCCTCGCCGGACTGCCACATCACGCAGGTCAGTCAGCAGAGTGACTGCTTTATCGTATTCGTTGGGCTGACGTTCTTGGATATGTGCTGCAATCTGATTCCAGGCCGCTGCTTCGCGTTTTCCCAACTGGTCCAGATACCCTGCACGCCTTGCCTCGTCTTCTGCTTTTCGCCGCGACGTTTCCGCAGCCCGCTTTGCGTTTAGCAGCCGGTCCCTCTCTTCCGCACGCGCATGGGCAGCGGTGAGGAGATCGCCAGCAGTGCGCCGTTGAGCAGCGCCAGTTGCAGGTGATGTACGTGGCGCGTTGTGCCTCTGAAAATTCCGCAGAAGATCACTTTTCCAGCGTTCACTGGGCTCCGATACAGCGGATACCAACAGGGCGTCTTTCTCTTTTTGTGGCAGTCTTCGAATCCACGCGGCCAGTTCCTTCCGGCTCGGGCCAGCGCCGAGCGCTGCTGAAGCCGATGCGGCGACTTCAACGAGGTCTTCGTC
>NZ_JBARMD010000617.1:0-4061 GCF_049802275.1 Occallatibacter sp.
GTCCATCATGCCTGGCGTGCCCTGCGTGCGCCCATCGCAAGGATCGGTGCAAGCACCTGCAAACGGCACTCCATGCAGCGCTTTCAACTCGCGCGCGGCCTCGGCTACCAGCAGTCCGACTTCCCAATGCCCGGTGTGAAATCCTAGCGCGATGGGGCGACCGTCCTCCGCGCGCAGTCCGCCGTGCGTGCTGAGAATCAGAAACTCCGGATCGAGTAGCCGGGAAGGCTCCCAACCCATCCCTGCATTCTGACTCAGCCCGAAGAGATTTCCCGAAGGCTCCTTCAACAGCATCTCCGCCGTCAGCGGAAGCGCACCCGCCGGACCCGCGGCATGTGTCGCCACGTCACGCAGTTCTGTGGCGTCTGTCTCCAGCACCGACTTGAGCGAAACGTTTTGGATTACAACCTCCTCATCGTGGTCATTCATTCACACCCAAACGTCATCTCGTGCTCTGCGTCGTCGTCGTGGCTACAGGCGTCAGCCGAAATACGTGCGGCTTCGGCAACGCAGCCTCATAGATCGAATCTTCGAGCGAGTTTTCGAACGCCTGCATCACATCGGGTTTTCCAGCCTGTTCGCCCATGCCTGCATTACGCACGCGCATGCGCAGATGAATGTAATGCGTCTCGTCGCGATCTCGCACCAGCCAGCTTACCCGCTGTGCCTGGTGAAACATGGGCGTTCCATAATCCGCCAGGTTGATTCCTTTTTCGAGCGCTTCGGGGGAAAACGTGTCGACCACATCGCCATCGATGCTGAGGGTGTACCTGCCGGCAGCCAGTCCCGTCACTCGCAGCGTTTCCTGATTGAGCTGCTGGTCAATGTCTGTCAAATCCATAAGCAACGCCGTGGTTGCATTGCTGCGAGTTAATGGCAGGGGCAGCGCGTCTTCGACCTCTGACCATTTCAACACGCCGTCAGTCTGATCTAGTTGGCTCGCCACCGCATTGCGCGCTTCTGTCACCGTTGCGGCATGTGCATCCAGCGTCACCGACGAAACCAGCGCCGGTGCATGCCAGCCTTTAAGCAGCGCCTGCGCCATGATCCAGTGGGCCAGCGGATCGGGATGCACGCGGTCTGGCAGCAGGAGCACCGCTAATTTCGGATCCATCGCGTCCGCTTTTTTGATCGCCGCAACCACCGGCGGATTCAGGTTTATAAACGCCGCGCCATACTTGTCAGCAAGCGACTGATCAACCTCCGCAAAGTGCTGCATGACCGCGTTGTATCCACCTGGAAAGAATACGGGCCGCGTGACATCGTCATACGGCGAAGGCCCGAGCAGCGTCATGCGCACACCCGGCACATGGTCGTGAATCGAATCGAGCAGGTGCTGATATCCCTTCACGTAGGTCTGCTCGATCTCGTCCGTGGTGGCCTGGTAACCGCCGTCGTTCATGCCTAGCATCACCGTTACTACGGTCGGCTTTTCTGAAAAAACGTCGCGCTCCAGCCGCTGATCGATTGGACCTCCGCCGCCGCCCGTCACGCGATCGCCCCCCACACCGGCGCCGTAAAAATGCACATGCATCCACGGGAAACGTGTCGCCGTGTACAACTCCACCCACTGGTTGTAGTAGTTCTGCTCGGTAATGCTGTCGCCGTAGAATACGACGGTGTCGCCTTTGTGCAGATAAAAACCCCGCGTATTTGCCTCGGCGCCAGGCGGCATTGCAGTCGCGTTTACCGCAACCGTGGTTGCGATCGGGCTCTCCGTCGCAGGCATCTGCAGAGTCTCCGCACTCATCGGCTCTGCCGGAGCCATCGCAACGGCGACAAGGGAGTCCGCACATCCGTAGTACAAGAACCACTTTCCGCGGAAGAACACGAGCCCCTCGGCAAACGTGGTTCCCGCGGCGTACTGCCCTGTTTTCTCATACGGCAATTCCGGTTTCAATACTGGTTTATCGGTCTGCGTAAGGAGGTGCGCCGGGTTTGACGCTTCGAAGAGCGCCTCTCCAGCCGCGTATGCATTGGGTCCGAGTGAAGGATCTCCGCCGCCCTCGGTCGCATTCTTGCCGTTGTAGAGCATGACGATGCCGGCGCTCGTCAGCACCGGGGGCGGTCCCGTTTCAGGAAACGTGCTGTCAAAATGCCCCGGTCTGGGACGCAGCAGATCCACAAGATTTCCGTGCATGTCCTCGACTGGCGTCCAGTGAATCGCATCGTCCGATGTGGCCAGTTTGATGGATCCCTCGCCCCAGTACATCCAGTAGCGCCCGGCAATCTTTGCCGCAATCAGCCGCCCGCCTTTCAACTGCGTCACGATTCCTGCCGACTTATACATCAGGTTCGCGTACTTGCCGCCCAACGCGGTCAAGAATGCCGGTCCATGTTTTGTCCAATGCTTCAGATCGGGCGAACTCGCGATGCCCACGGAATAGGTCTTGCGATTCCATTGCGTGTACGTCAGCACATAGGTGCCGTCTTCGCGCTCCACGATGCGCGGATCTTCGACGCCACCCGGCCATTCTCTTGACTTCTGGTCATCCTCTGCTGGATAAAAGACGGGCTCACCCATGCGCTTGAAATGTATGCCGTCGCCGCTCTCCGCCAGTCCCAGCCGCGATGTGTGCCCACCAATCTCCATCGCGCCTGAGTTGTCCTCAGCGCGGTAGAGCACAACGACCTTGCCTTTGCGCACAATCGCCGCAGGATTGAACGTGTGCAACGCCTCCCACTGCACCGGCTTTTGCAGGATGGGATCCTGGAACGTTGAAGAAGGATTGGGCGACACCACCGGATTTCCGCTAGCGGGCCGCGCAAACGGCCCAATCACCCACCGCTCCGGACCCTGCGCCTGCATCGCCGCAGTTCCAAGCAACACACCCAGCGCAATCGACAACTTCAGAATTTTCTTCACGCGCTCTCTCTCCGCAATCCGC
This sequence comes from Occallatibacter sp., assembly GCF_049802275.1. Taxonomy (NCBI): domain Bacteria; kingdom Pseudomonadati; phylum Acidobacteriota; class Terriglobia; order Terriglobales; family Acidobacteriaceae; genus Occallatibacter; species Occallatibacter sp. Next base: position 2,889 of record NZ_JBARMD010000617.1, read on the forward strand.
CCCATCTTACGCTTCGCACCAATATCTCCGCGCCGCACGAAAGTCCCATCGCCTTCCAAGATCGACGAGCCCGCAGCTAGTAGCTAGAATCCGGGTGCCGGCTCGTAAAAACTCAACGAAGCATCGCCCTGCTCCAGCAGCCGCACTCTACGCAACGAACCGAAGATGTCGGCCAGTTTTTCCTTCCGCCGATGCTCTGCGATCACTACCGCCCCCTCGGCGAGCAAGCCAGCCGCCGAGCCACCTAACAACCCAAGCACTGTCGCGTACTCATCTGCAGCCTCATATGGTGGATCAAGAAACACGATATCGAAGCACTCGGCCGAGCCCTCTGGCCGAACCCGGCGCAGGAACGCCCCCACGCTTACGGCCTCCACCCGAACCCCGCCCCGTAATCCAAGCTTCTCCAGATTGCCGCGCAGGACCTTCAATGCTGGTTCCGCTCGCTCAACCAGCACCACGTTCGATGCACCACGGCTGGCTGCCTCGATCCCCACCGCACCCGATCCCGCGTACAAATCCAGAAACCGCGCGCCCTCGATCCGGGACGCAAGCACATTAAATAGAGTCTCTCGCAGACGATCGCTCGTTGGCCGGGTCTTCAGCCCCGCCGGAGCTTCCAGCGTCCTTCGCCGCAACGTTCCCGCAATCACGCGCATCGCGAACCAGCATATAAGAAACGATTACCTCCCCCCAGCCACTACAATCTGGATATGCGTGGCTGGACCATACCGCTGGGCCGTTGGATGGGCGTGGAGATGCGTATGCACGTCTTCTTTCCTGCGCTCGCGCTGGTCTGCCTGGGTCTCAGCGCCACTTCTGGAGTTTTTCGCGGCCTCATCCTTTTCTTTATCTGCGTGTTTGCGGTAATCGTGCGTGAAACCGCGCGCCTGATGATGGCTGCCTATCTAAATCTCAAGCTGCGCGCCGTGCTTCTGCTCCCTATCGGGGGACTCTTCGCCTACGCCAACCCCGAAAGCCAGGAAGCCTCAAACCAGGGCTTCGGCCAATTCGCCATGGCACTCATCGGACCGATTGCGAACATCGCGACCGCACTCATGCTGGCCGCCGCCTTTATTGGTGCAGGCGGCGACGTGCATCTGCTGGCGCGCCCACTCGTTACGGCAGACCACCTGGTGCGCAGCATGGTCTGGATGCAGGCCGGCCTTGGCG
>NZ_JBARMD010000618.1:0-8349 GCF_049802275.1 Occallatibacter sp.
TGAAGGAGTTGAGCGCAAGTGCGAGATAGCCCATGAGGAAGACGGCGAGGATGGGACGGAGACGTGCGGAATCGGATCTTGCCAGTGAAGCAAGCAGCCAGAGGATTGCGGCATCCATGGTGAGGGCGATGGTGATGCCGAGGCCCAGACCGCGATAGAAATCCGCATAACTGCGCATGACGCCGAAAACCTCGAAGCGGTATCTCATCGATGCGGCCACCATTGCCGCCTGGCTGGAAGGCGGTTTGCCGAAGAGGCCGCCGATGGTGTGCAGGATGGAGTGAATCAACGTAAGGATGGATGCGATACGCAGGTAAAGGACGGGCTTCATACTGTCTCCATTCTTGAATGAAATCTGCTGGCTGGATTCGCCAGGCCGCGAACCCAGCCGCAAGATGCAGGGCTAAAGGGCTTCGATCCGCTTGGCAAAGCTCGAGAGAATTCCAGACCACGCGCCGGGGCCATCAAAGAGAGCGCGAAGCTGTTCGGCGCCTTCACCATGACGCTCGATCTTGCGATGTTCGAGTTCAACGAGCGTTTTGTCGGGGCCTTCCGCGAGAAAGCGGATCTCGACCTCGCTCGCTTTGTTCAAGTCCGGATCGAATGCCCACTCCGGTGAATCATGGCCGGGGCCGACATGCCATGAGAGGCACACGGCATTGGGCGGATCCCACTTGATGACCTTGCCCCAGTCGCATTGCGCGCCTTCGGTGTTGCGCTCGTACCAGCGACCGCCGACGCGTGGCTCGATGAAGATTGCTTCGAAGGGCGTTTTGCCAATGTGATGCGTTGCCGGCCACCAGGTCTCCATCTGTTCGACGAAGACTGAGAAGGCGCGCTCAATGGGAGCTTTGACACGAATGCTCTTAAACACTCTTAGATCGAGTTCTTCTGCCTGATTTGCCATGACGACCTCCTCCAGTGGGTTCTTCCACGGTTTTCTGAAAGGCGCTGAGCGCCCGTGTCCACATCTGATCGAAGTGCGTACGCAGCCGGGCTACGCCTTCAGGGTCGAGCTGATAGAGCCTGCGTGTTCCTGTTTTGGTGTCGGTCACGAGGCCCACATCTTTGAGCACCTTGAGGTGCTGGGATACTGCGGGACGCGTTACGGGGAGCATGCGCGCGAGCTCGTTGACGGCGATGGGTCCCGCGGAGAGCTTTAGAAAAATCGCCATCCGGGTTGCATCGGCCAGGGCATCGAGTCCGGCTTGAAGGTAAGCGTCCACTAACGGTAAGTTAGCACGAACCGTTTTGATGTCAAGAGCGAAGATTTGATTTCGCGAAAAATGCTTTTGCAGCGAAAGCGGCATCGAACAAATTAAAGAGCTTATAAGGGCGACAGAAATCCTGTTCGATCCGTCCGTCACAGCGTTCTGCGGTCGGCATTCGGCCGTGCTACCATCTCGGCTAATGGCTGCACGCGCAGCCCCCATCCCCGGAGGACACGATGAGCCCGTTGAATCGACGCGATTTTCTGAAAACCACGATCGTTGCCGGCGCTGCTGCCAGCGTGGGCACGCTGCAGCTGCATGCTGCCCGCCGCACGGCTACGGACATGGTGACGCTAGGCGATTCTGGCATGAAAGTAACGCGGCTGGCGTTCGGCACCGGCAGCAATAATGGGCATGTGCAGGCTGCGCTGGGGCAGAAAGAGTTTTCGCGGCTGATCGCTTACGCCTACGATCATGGCATTCGCTTCTTTGAGACAGCCGAGGCGTACATGACGCCGGGGATGCTGGGTGAGGCGCTGAAGCCGTATCCGCGGGACAGCTATCAGCTGATGAACAAGGTGACGACCGACCCCGGTGTCAATCCGCAAAGCCGGTTTGACGAGATGCGCCGCGTTTCGCAGACGGAGTACTTCGACATCATGCTGCTGCACTGGCAGCACACCGGCGACTGGATGGAAGAGACCAAGCATTGGCAGGAAGGGATGCTTGAAGCGCAGTCAAAGCAGATCATCAAGACACGGGGCGCCTCGGTGCATGGGCTGCCGGCACTGCGGCAGGTGCCGGGGAACAAGTTTCTCGAGGTCGCGATGATCCGCATGAACCACAACGGCACGCGCATGGACGGTCAGATTCCCGATGGCCCTGAACTGGGCAATGTGCCTGAGGTCGTCGCCCACGTAAAGCAGGTGAAGAGCGAGGGGATGGGCGTCATTAGCATGAAGCTATGCGGCGACGGCACATTCACGAAGCATGAAGACCGCGTGGCCGCGATGCGCTTCGCCTTTCAGAAGGCAAACATCGATTGCGCAACGGTAGGCTTCAAGAGCACGCAGGAGATCGACGAAGCCATCGACAACATGAACCTGGCGCTCGTGTAACGAACGAACCCGCGAACCCAATTTCGCAATATCATCGCATCTGTTTGACTGTACGGGAAAGGCACGTTGCTTCTCCCGCAATCCTTCTCGCGCCTGGAGCTGGGGCCGGATACGGCCTTCGAGTGCATTCTCTGCAACATCGGAAGCACGCCGGAGCATTCGGTTGGTATCGGATCGCGACGCAGGGCGGGGATCCTTTCCAACTTGGTCATTTGCGTCGATTCATGCTGTTCAGCATGAGTTGGTTTGCGACTTGACGTGATTCCCGATGCGGCTTAAGTTGAAGGTACACGGGAAAGGAGGTTGATCCAGCCTATGCAAAATGATTGTTCCAGTAGTTTCTTACGTGAGGTGACTGAGGCCTAGGGCATCGCGCCCCAAGCCCCATGTAAGCCCCAGCGGGAGAGTTGAACCGCCGGGCCACTGGCAATCGCTTCAAGCGCGATGGCCTTAGTCCAATCCCAACAGTTTACCGATAAGAAAACCCCGCCTTTTAAGCGGGGTTTTCTTATGCCCTCTGGATTTGGTGCGTCGCACTCAGATTCTTGGGCTGCACCGGTTGGATCAGTATCGGGTGCCCGCCGCGCCGAAACGATACGTCTCTCCAAAGGTGAAGCCTCGCGGATTCAGGGTGTTGTTCTGACCGGTTACGCTGCTGTGAAAGTTTGGGAAGAAATCATAGGAATACTCCACTCGCGTCCACAGGTGCTTGTACGTGTGGTATTCGACACCGGCCCCGACCGTCCAGATATTGCGTGTATCGTGCAAATGGCCGGAAGCATTCGGGGGATGCGACAGGCTTGCATAACCGGCTTCGCCTTTGAAGAAGGGTTGAAACCTGCCCCAGTAATCCGAGGTGTAGATAAGACCGCCTCCTCCCGTGAAGTATTTGTAATTCGACGTGTTCCCACCCACGATCATCGAGTGACCTTCCGCAATGAGACTGAGGTCGTGCCAGATGGTTACGGTGGCCCAGGCTGAGGGTCCCCACCTGTTGATGTCACCGCTTCCCCAATCGCCCGACCAATAGTTCATTCCTACGCCAAGTGAGGTGGATAGCGGAGGATGAGTGTAGACCGCTGGTGCTACCTGGGCAGCGCACGAAACCGAAACAAGACTGACGGCTATGGCGACAAGGAGCTTTGCGCCCATTTCATATCTCCTGATTGAGGTTGGTTTTAGTAACGACGGCTTGCCCCGGTTGAATGGCACAGAATCGGTTTACGCAGGCAAGCAGAAACCAAGGTGCATAACATCATAAAAGGCCCGGGAAAAACCGGGGCAGCGCCTTAATCCACTTAGACGCATTAAACAAGCAATACCAAGGTTGCACAACATCAATGAGGGACCCGGGAAAAACAGGGACACCGCCTTATCCCCTTAGACGCATTAGATGCAGCCTCGGGGAATATCGAGGTGTACTTGCTGAAGAAAGCGGGATTTTTTCGGGCCGGGATAAAACCGGCACAGGCTTTGCTGCAGATTGACGCCACCGAACCCGGTCGATGGGCAATTTATTGCCCACTCTGGATATCTGTGGAATCAATAAGCTGAAGACTTGACCAGCCGATTGCCAGGTCAATCCCAGCAGATCGGTGTGAATTCGCCCACCCCGCGAACCGCTGATAGACAATCGTCGGATGCAGGAGGGAACAACACGATCTATCTCGACGCGAATCATCCGTCGCAGATTATCATGCCGGTGATTCCGGCAAAATAATCCGCGAGGATTGCGCTCAGTTTGTGAGGCGATCGGCGACCTGCGAGTTTGCCATCACGCGGATGGGGTCATGCCGCCATCCTGATGCTCGCCGAGGTGGCAGTGGTAGAGGAAGTCGCCGATCTCTTGAGAACGGAATCGAGACCAGCACCGGCGTCAGTTCGCCCCTTGGCAAGGGAAATCTGCCGCTTATGCAACAGTGCTGGAATCACGCCCCCGTTCGCATCTCAGCGGTTGTGGTGCTGTACTGTGGAGCAAATTGGTGTCTGAAACGTGAAATGGCAACCAACATCGACCCGGTTTACCGCATCTGACGTGATGTCTGCGCAGCCAAACTGCCAATCTGACGAAGAAGGAAGTCTCATGCCCGAAACGAAGATCCAGAATCAAAATTCGGATCAGAAGAGCGACAAGGCCGTTCACGAGCTGATTAACGCGCTGAATGAAGACCTTGCACGCGAATACCAGGCGATCATCGCATACACCGTTTACAGCAATGTGCTGAAGGGTGCGCAATGGATGAACATTGCGGGCGAGTTGAAGAAACATGCTGCCGAAGAATTGCAGCATGCGCTGGTCATTGCCGATCAGATCGATTACCTGGGTGGGATGCCCACAGCGACTCCGAGGGAAGTGAAGCTCTCAGAAAAGCCGGAAGAGATGCTGCGGTTCGATCTGGATAATGAAACGGTGACGATCAAGAACTACCGTGAACGCGTGCGGCAGGCCGAGGCGCTGGGACACTATGCGCTGGCCGAGCAGTTGCGTACGATCATCTCGCAGGAGCAGGAGCACCAACACGATCTGGCTACGGCGCTCGGGATCGATGTTCCAAAGGTTCTGGGGCACGGCGCATAACTGGCGGTTCGAGCAAGATTCAGACATCTTTTGAATCGTTGAAAATATCTCAGGCTCGTTTTCGCGCTGCCTCTTCGTAAACGGAGATGTACTCGCGGGCCGGCTGGTTCCAGCTGTAGTCTTGCGCCATGCCATTTTGCATGAGCTGCGACCACTGCTTTTTGTCGTAGAACGCGACCAGAGCTCGGTCGATGGCATTGAGAAGCTCTTGGGCGTCGTAGGGGCCGAACTTGAATCCGGTGCCGGTGTTGAGGCCGGGATTCCATTCCTCCACGGTGTCGTCGAGTCCGCCGGTCGCGCGAACGACGGGCACAGTCCCGTATTTGAGGGAGTAGATCTGGTTGAGGCCACAGGGCTCGAAACGGCTGGGCATGAGGAAAATATCTGAACCGGCTTCGACTTTGTGGGCAAGGGCGTCGTCGTAACGGATTTGCACCGCGAAGCGGCCGGCGTTGGCGTAGGCAAAGTCACGGAAGAATTTTTCGTAGTAAGGCTCACCGGTTCCGAGAGCGACGAGGGCTACATCGCGCTCTGCCAGGCGGCCGGCAATCTGTTCGAGCAGGTCGAAGCCTTTTTGCGAAGCGAAGCGGGAGCACACGCCAATGACCGGCGTCTGATCAGGAACTTCGAGGCCGAAGGCGTGAAGCAGATCCTTGCGGCAGTCGCGTTTGCCCGAGAGATCTGTGGGTGTGTAGTGCGCCGCGAGATTGCCGTCGGTCGCAGGATCCCACTCGGTGTAGTCCACGCCGTTCAAGATGCCGTGCAGGTCTTCGTGGCGCTGGCGGAATGCGCCGTCGAGGCCGCTTCCGAATTCCGGTGTCTGGATTTCCTCTGCATATTTACGGCTCACCGTGGTGAGTACGTCAGCATAGACAACGCCGCCCTTGAGAAAGTTGAAGGTGTTGAAGTGCTCGAGCTTGTCGTAGGTGAAGATCTCCCACGGCAGCAGCAGTTGTTCCGTGGTCGAGGGCGGAAACCAACCCTGGTATGCGGCGTTATGAATTGTCAGGACCGTTGCGCAATGCTTGAGCACAGGGTCAGCACTGTAGATCGTTCGGAGCAGTACAGGAATCAACGCTGCCTGCCAGTCGTGCGCGTGGAAGACGTCGGGGACGCCGATAATCTTGGATGCTTCCAGGACCGCCCGGCAGAAGAGCCCGAAGCGCTCGGCATTGTCGCCGTAGCTGTCGCCGTTGTTGCCATAAAGCCCTTGGCGATCAAACATTTCCGGACAATCTACAAAGTAAAACTTCACTCCATCGCGTTCACCGCCATCCACAATCCCCGCAAAACGGTTGCCGTGCGGAAACGGGATAGTGATCGAGTGAATTGCATATTTTAGCTCGCTGGGTAGCTGGGGTCGAACTGTCGCATAAAGAGGTAGATAGACAGAAACTTCGTGACCCAGCTTGAGAATTTCTTGTGGCAATGCACCGACCACGTCGGCGAGTCCGCCTGTTTTTGCAAAGGGGAGGGACTCGGACGCTGCAAAGACAATTTGCATTGTTCTTCTCCTTGACTTCCTCGGCCGGTATAACCGAAGTCCAATCGGCTCCCTAAGTCAACCGTGGCCAACCGCCAAGTCTACATGCTCATGCTTTGACGCTCGTTTTTGCGTCGAGGATTCCGCATCTCCTTCTGTGCAAGTATCATCTTTCACACATGCCCACCTCGAAAGCCTGCTCTGATGTCGCTGCCGCGGCTGAAATTCTCCAATCCGATAGCGGCGAGGCGCTTCTCGACAGCCCGATTTTGAATGCGCTGCTCACGGAGCATCGAAAACTCGCGCTCTGCGATGGAGTGGCTCGTCGTTATCCGGCGGCGATCGGACCGCTGGCCGGAACACCGGATCAGTCGCTGGCAAGCTATGAGGCGTTGCGGCGGCTCGCGGGCCCTGGAGGTCTGGTTGGACTCTTCCTTCCCGACCAGCCAGCGCTGCCGAAAGCCTGGAGCATCTTTCGTGGCGGAATACTTACGCAGATGGTTTATCGGAAGCCGAATCTGGATGGTGCGGGCACGCTCCCTGAGGGCGTTACATTGCGACGGCTCGGCAACGCCGACGTCCCGGCGATGTTGGAACTGGCAAGTCTCACCGAACCGGGCCCGTTTCGCGAGCGAACGATGGAACTGGGAAATTTCTACGGAGTCTTCGCAGCCGAACGGTTGCTGGCGATGGCGGGGCAGCGCATGCGAGTGCCGGGTTTTGTCGAGGTGAGCGCTGTGTGCACGCATCCTGAAGCGCGAGGGCGAGGTTATGCCGGCGTCACAATGCGCGAGGTCATGCGCGACATCGCCGCCGAGGGCAGCACTCCGTTTCTGCACGCATTTGACGATAATCCCGCGGTTCGGCTCTATGAGAGGCTCGGTTTCAGGCAGCGCCGTACCTTCCATCTGGCAGTCATCAAGAACGAAGAGGTAATTGAGTCAGGGTGCGACACGAGTCCTGTCAGCTAACATCGATGCGTGCCTCCCAAATCCAGGCTTGGTCAGAACTTTCTTCGCGATCAGCAAGCGATTCGTCGCATCGTTGCCGCGCTGGGCGATTGCAGTGATCGAACTGTGGTGGAAATCGGGCCGGGAATGGGCGCGATTACGCGAGAACTGGCGGCAAAAGCCGGAAAGGTGTTAGCGCTTGAGGTTGATCGCGAACTGGCTGCTCGACTTTCGGCGGAGTTTTCAGCCGGCGCAGCGGGGCTGGGCGATGACGCTCAAGGGACCAAGGTCCAGATAGAAATAGCGGATGTGCTTTCGTTCGATTTTGCGGCGGCATCGGTTGCGGCCGGACAACGGCTCTTGGTCGCCGGCAATCTGCCGTATTACATTACTTCTCCCATTCTGCAGAAACTGGCTGAGAATTCAGACGCGCTAGATCGCGCGGTGCTGATGGTGCAGCGCGAGGTGGCCGATCGTGTAATGGCAGAGCCGGGTTCGCGCGACTTTGGATTTCTTTCGGTCGCAGTGCAGATGCACGGGCCGGTGGAGCGGCTGTTCACGTTGCCACCCAGCGCGTTCTCGCCGCCGCCGGAGGTGCATTCGACGGTGTTTCGCTGGCGATTTGCTCCGCGCTTTCGGGAACTGAGAGTAGAACGTGCGCCATTCCTGAAATTTCTGCGACAGGTGTTCGCGTTGAAGCGAAAGACGCTGGCGAATAATCTGCGTGCGGCGGGGATTGAGGCAGTGGTTATTGCGGATGCGTTCTCGGATGCCGGAATCGATTCAAAGGCCCGCGCCGAAGCTATTTCTGTTGAAACGCTTGCTGCGTTGTGGAGGGTCCTGAATTCGGCAGGAACCACTTCGACGATTGAAGTGGCCCCTGAGGTTGATTGAGATGAACCGAAGCTAGTGATGACCTCCGGCCGCAGGTGCTCCACCACCGCCACCAGCGTGGCCACCTCCGCCGCCACCACCGCTGCTGACGTGACCGCCCCCACCACCCCCGCCG
>NZ_JBARMD010000619.1:0-5439 GCF_049802275.1 Occallatibacter sp.
CCCAAGAGGCTCACCTTCTTGAACTTGAAGGTGAGCTCTCTAGGAAAGACAGGAAGCAGTTGTTACGAGCGGCGGAAAGAGCGCATACCGAACGACGCGCCAATTAACAGCAGACCCAGGAGACCGAACAAAGGCAGCGAGCTGCCGGTCTTGGGGAGGCTTGCTGCAGGTGCTTCCGGAGCGGGTGCTGGCGCCGGAGCTGGAGCAGCAACCGGTACCAAAACGGCGACCAGGACCGGCTGATCCGGTGGCGGCGGGGGCGGCGGAGGCATCTGGCCAGCTAAAAGCCTTTTCTCGGTAACCACTGTTTCCGGGACTTCTTCGACCTTGGTCGCGGTCACCGACATGCCCTTTTTCAGACCAAAAGCGTCCGTCATTTGGCCGTTGACATTGAATTTCTGACCTTTGGGAATTTTGAATTCCTGATTCTTGCCGTCGTCCATGGTCAGGATTACGCTGGATGGCGGGTTGACGTACCAAACCTTGCCGGTGACGCTCTTTGTGGTTGTGATCAATTTGGGTGTAGTGGTTGTAATGGTGGTCCGTTCAATCGTCATTCCGGGCTTCAGGTCGTGGATTCCGAGTTGCTGACCATTCACCGTGACGCGGGCGCTCTCTGGAACGTTCGGGAAATGCCGAATCTGACCAGCTTCATCCTTAACCCAAAGGTCATTTCCGGAGACGAGAACCACCGTTCCCTTTTCGACTTTTACCTGGTGGGTAGGAGCTCCGTGTGTTGTTGAGGTTGTTGTTTCGACCTGCGCGTTCACGACCGCAGTGGAGGCAAAGAAAAGCGTGCCTGCCGCCACAGCCAGCAAACTGTGTAAAGTTGTGCGTGTCATTGCGAATTCTCCTTATTGTTTTTTCCCAAGCCTGCGGAAGTGGTTGAGGGTTGATTTCCTGAGCCAACGAGCGCCCGACGCGATGAGATGGATGCGTGGACAATGAACCGCTGCGGCGCATCGCCCACGAAATAGAACGGATAGCAGGTGACGAGGGTAAGAGAGGATATACTGCGCGGTTCCAGCACGTGAACGTCAGCCGGACTAACAATCTCGATTTGATCCACGACGTATGTGTCTCTCTCTTGAGTCATAGTCAGGTCAATCTCATCTCCAACCGCGATGTCCTTCAGCCCCCTGAAGAACCCGTCGCGGTGCCCGGCGATTCCAACGTTTCCTTCAATTCCCGGCATCGCGGTGCCGGTGATGCGCCCGACCCCTCGGTTAAGAGTCAGATCGTCCGTTCCGTCATAGACCGGAACCCGGATCTTCACCTTTGCGATCTCGAGCACTGCCAGAGGCGCACCTGAGGCATTCAGCAAACTGCTTTTGTAAGCCTGAATGCGTTTCTGAGCCCAGAGACTGAAATCTACATCCCGAGTTGAATCTTCTGTTTTCGAGACGACATTTTGCGTTGTCGCCGCTTGGGCGTTTTCAAATTGCCACAATGCAAGGCGTGAAAAAATCTGCCCGTGAAGCTGTGCTGCCACCCAGATGGCAAGTAGCATCACTCCGGATACCAGCAGGCACCGTTCGAAAAGAATCGAGGCTGTTTTTGCTCTCCTCAAGTAGTTGCCTTCTGATGGGTAATGATTATCGTCTTCCCGAGAAGCCGCAATCGGATTTTGCGATCAAGAGGAACCTACCGAGAAGCTGTCAAACTCGCAACTGTCATAAATGACAGTGGCCCCTGACAAAGTGTCGTCAAGGTTGATTGCAGACAAGTTGTTCGAGGAGGTTAGGAGCTTGCGACCGCTTATCGCGCGGTATGCTAAATTCTGCCGGGCCGGGAGGTTGCGAGCTAGCGGCTGTCGCTTTGAATGATAGGGGAGGGCGGAAAATGTACCAAGACTCGAGCGCCTGGCAGCAACTGGAAAAGCTGGCGTGGCGCGATGTGCTCCTCGTATTGGGAGTAATAATTCTGGCGCGGCTGCTGATCGTTTGGGTGCAGCGGCAACTACGTCGGGCCGCTGAGAAGGCGGAACCTAGTCAGCGCCTTAGGATTCTTCGCTTCGTGCCCATCGCCCGACTGCTGGTCAGAGTCACAGCTGTTGCGGTCATTGTGCCGCTGTTGGTACAGCCGACATTTCAGAACATTCTCGTCTTAGGCGCTAGTTTTGCCCTGGCGCTGGCTTACCTGCTCAAAGATTACGGAAGTAGTTTCGTGGCCGGACTGGTAACAGTGCTCGAAAACGTCTACCAGCCAGGAGACTGGATTAGTGTGGATGGCCATTACGGAGAAGTCACAGCGATTGCCACCAGGTCCGTTCATCTGCTGACTGCCGACAATAACGAAGTGATTATTCCGCATTCTCGACTATGGTCCACAAGCATTCTCAACGCCAGCGGCGGGAATCATAGCGTGCTCTGCATCGCGAGCTTTTATCTTCATCCAGACCATGATGCTTCCGCAGTGCTCGAAAAGCTGAAGGAGGCTGCCGCATCGAGTGATTATTGCAGGCCAGACACACCAGTGCGGGTAACAGCAAAAGAAATGCCCTGGGGGACGCAGTATCGGATCAACGCCTACGTAAAGGAGAGCAGGGAGCAGTTTCTCTTCATCACAGACATGACCGTTCGAGGCAAGGATACACTTCGGAACATGAATATCCGGTTCGCACAAGCACCTTATGCAGAAACCGAAAGCAGCTGATGTTCCAACTCGAACTGTAATTTTTGTCAACAGCAAGTGTTATAACTGACAGTTCCTTCAAGAATGAGGCTGGAGTTCAATGGCGCTTGCGAAGGTGGTATGGCGGCAATGCAATCAACACTCCAGTGCTTTGATCATTGACAGATTTAATAGGAAACTAAGTGCGACGCGAAAAATGGCGAGGTATCGAATGCAATCGAGGTCGAGCTTGAGGAAGTTGGGCTTAAATGCAGTCGTTGTATTCATTGCGCTGCTATTTATCCAGGTATCTGGATTGTCGCTTCCTGCGCAGGCACCGATGCCGACGCCCCAGCAACTGGATCAACTGCTGGCTCCCGTTGCGCTTTACCCCGATTCGCTTCTGGCGCAGATTACGACCGCCTCGACGAATCCGCAGGAAATCCTGGACGTCTCTAACTGGCTGCAACAAAATTCCGGGCTGCAAGGCGCGGCACTGACCGACGCGGCAGAGAGGCAGGGCTTTGATGCGGCGTTTGTCGCCCTGGTAAATTTCCCAGACGTGCTCGATATGATGGCGGAGAACATCGACGACTATGCCTCCATTGGGCAAGCGTTTTCTATGGATCAGGGAGCAGTGAGTGCTTCGATCCAGAGACTACGAAACCAGGCGTATGCGGCGGGGAACTTGCGTAGCAATCAGCAGCAGCAAGTGGAGGTACAGCAGGCGTCTGGCCAGCCGATCTACGTAATTCAGCCTGCAAACCCGCAGGTGGTTTATGTACCGGTTTACAACCCCACCGTCGTTTACGTCAGGCCGCCTACCAATGTCGTTGTTGTAAGTTACGGCCCCCCGATTCCCCTTGGAATTCTTTTGGTGAGTCGACCATGGGGCTGGATGGGATGGGGCTGGAATTGGTCATCGCGTCGCTGCTACTACAATCACACCGTTTGGGTCGGATGGCGAAATCCCTATCGCCCGCCGAACATCTGGTACCGCGCCCGGCCGGTTCCTTATAACAGCCGCCCGGGATACGGCGGCAATTGGCACTATCGCCCACCAAACTATCGTCCGCCCGCTCCGGTAAGGCCTCCGAGCAATCGTCCCCCGTGGGGACCAAATAACAGGCCCGGAAATGGATATAACCCTCCCACAAATCGGCCCGGTACGGGACGGCCACCTGTTCAGCAACCCAAGCCTCAACCCAAGCCGGGGAAACCGTCTCAACCGGTTGCCAAGCCGAATCCGAATCGCCCTGTAACCAAGCCCGCTCCTCAACCCAAGCCAGCTCAACCAAAACCCGCTCAACCAAAGCCCGTTCCTCAACCAAAGCCCGCGCAACCAAAACCCACTCCGCAACCAAAGCCAACTCCGCAACCAAAGCCCGCTCCTCAACCAAAGCCCGCTCAACCACGGCCGGCTCCTCAACCAAAGCCTGCCCAACCAAAGCCAGCTCCTCAACCAAAATCGGCGCAGCCAAACAGGCCGCAACCGCAGTCGAGATAGGCGGCGACAAAGCAGCTGAATCCATCAGCGCTGGGTCGCGACTGGTTGAACGGGCTGTCTGTTTGGATCAAGGAGCGGTGAGGTCGGTGGGCCCCGAATGGCACTACGAAAATTGGAGCGTCTGTTTCGCTTTGCGGCTTCAGAGCGGAAGCCGCGCCTTCAAATTTAATTTAATTAAGACAAGCCGCTTCGCCTGAAACAGAAGCAGAGTCGAGATGACTCACTTTGATGCGACCATGTGTTCCTTCATCGCATATTGCACCAGCTCCGCGTTGTTCTTGAGATTTAGAATCTCCATGACGCGGTATTTGTGAAAAGCGACCGTCCTTGGCGTGAGAGTCAGATCCGATGCAACCTCTTTCATAGACTTTCCCTCTGCCAGCAACTGAACCACTTGCTTTTGCCTGGTTGTCAGCAACCCAGGCATCCCATTCGTACCCTCGTATTCAATTCTCAGATCAAACGAGTCTCCGGCAATGAGAGGCGAGACGTAGGGCTTCCCTTGGAGAACCGTTCGAATCGCGACAGGCAGCTCCGCCGCCGCAGCCGTCTTTGGCAAGAAGCCGAATGCACCGCGGCGGAACGCTTCGGCCGCCATTGCGCGGTCGGCGCTCATGGTGAGAAAGATAATCTTGACCGTCCGCTTGATAGTCCTAATGTGCTCGCACGCATCCAGGCCGTTAAGCAGCGGCATTGAGATATCAACCAACGCCACATCTGGATTGAGCCGGCAAACGGAATCGATGAGTGCTTGCCCGTTGTTGACGACCGCGACCACTTCAAACTCCGTCTCAAGGAGTTGCTTGCAAGCCTCCGCAATCAGGGTGTGGTCGTCCGCGATGATGATTCTCGAGCGATGTTTTTCGAACATTGGGGGATCCCTTGAAATCGATGTGCACAGACAGTGATGTGGTCGATCCCGTTGAAAAACAGGGAAGGAAGGTGAGCGATTCGCAGGCAGAATACACCGTCGCGGCGCGCTTTCGATACCTGTTAGTTTAGACAGTACTCCAAAAGCAAGCTTCGGTCTATGCTAGTTACGTCAATTTCGTTGGTGAGACTGTGCGAAAGATTCGCCGGCTATTTCCGTTCACGGCTTAAAGGCCGATGATCCGCCTGTCAATATTGTCAGTATCGATATTGTCAGCATAGAAATAGCCCTTGGGGTTTTCTTGGCTTCACGGTGGTTTTCAGACGAGGGTTTTAAAAATACGGAGGAAAGTTATGCGGGGACGCTTGGTGGTTCATTCTTGTTTAGCGCTGTCGATCGCACTATTTGCCGGCTGCTCTAAGCACCACACCGACGAACAGATACAAAG
>NZ_JBARMD010000620.1:0-5801 GCF_049802275.1 Occallatibacter sp.
GAGCAGCCCTTTGCCGGTCCCAATATCGCACTCGACTCCGGAACCGGAATTCCCAATGGCGACGGCAGCCCCTTCGGGAATGGCCGCGCCGTTACGGTCGTCCGTCCCCCCGCCCCCTCAAGCATTCGTCTGCCTTCAAAACTTGCTGAAGGCTTTCTGATCTACAAAAGCATCCCGCAATATCCCATCATCGCCAAAAGTGTAGGTGTGCAGGGCACCGTCGTTCTGCAGGCCATCATTTCGAAGGCCGGCACAATCGAAAACCTTCAGATCATCAGCGGACCGCAGATGCTGCAACAGGCCGCGATCGACGCCGTCAAAAACTGGCGCTACCGCCCCTATCTGCTCAACAACCAACCCGTAGAAGTCGAAACCACCGTAAGCGTGATTTTCAAACTCGAGCGATGAATCGCAAGTCGACGTTTCACTCTTCGCGCAGGCGCATCCAACCCAATGTGCCTGCGTTTTTCGTAGCCTTTCGGATGGCGCATCGCAAGGCCGACGATTGCAGATGATCTTTGCCCTCGCACAGCTCCATCGGCGACAATCGCATGTGCCATGCGAAATCTTACTCGTCGTGATTTTCTGATGTCCGCCTCCGCCGCCACCCTCGCCGCTGTCGCATCCAAAAGTTTCGCGGCTCCTGGCGTCCAACGCGTCTTCGTCGCTTCCGGCACACCCGAGGGCATCCGCTCTTTCGACTGGCATGCATCGAAAGGCGAACTCACCAGCGCAGGCGTTGCGGCTGAGATATCGACTGTCGACTGGATCTGCTTCTCGCCGGATCGGAGATACCTGTTTGCCGCATGCGAAGTTGAGAGCTTCAACGGCAAGCCTACGGGAGAGGTAGCCAGCTTTCGAGTCGATGACGGCAAACTCCAGCAACTCTCAGGACAAAACTCTGCCAGCAAGGGCACATGCCACTGCGCCATCGATCGCACTGGCCGTGTTCTTCTCTCAGCCGATTACGGCGGCGGCAGCGCTGCCAGTTTCAAAGTCACCGACGGCAAACTTAGCCCCCTCGTCTGGAGCGAGCACTACACCGTGCATGGCCCGAACCCCGATCGCCAGGAATCAGCGCACGCGCACTTCGCATCCTTCTCCCCCAACAATCGCTTCGCCTACATCAACGATCTCGGCGGCGACCTGATCCACATCTACAACTTCGACACGAAGACCGCAGTCCTCAAGAATGCGGGAGCCTACAAAGCAACACCCGGCTCGGGGCCGCGCACGCTCCACTTTCACCCCAACGGCTCCACAGCTTATTGCATGAACGAGCTGAACTCGACCGTGGACATCTTGAAGTGGAACGAGAAAGACGGCAGCCTCACCCGCATCGACACCGTGCATCTCCTTCCGCCGAACGCGCCGCTCCCCAATCCGAAGGATGCGCCGCAGGGAAACACCGGCTGTGACACCGTCATCACCAAAGATGGCCGCTTCGTCTACTTCGCCAATCGCGGCACTGATTTCCTTTACAGCTTTACAGCAGACCCCAAAACCGGCGCGCTGACGCCGATGGAGAGGACGAGCTCCGGCGGCAAGACCCCGCGCAACTTCACCCTCGATCCCACCGAGCGATGGATGCTGGTTGCCGATCAGAACTCGAACAATGTGGCTGTATTCTCGCGCAATGCATCCACTGGCAAACTCGCCAACGAAGGCAAGACTGTCGCGTGCCCAACACCGATGTGCATTGTGTTTGTTGCTATGTGGGGAGCGCCGCTCGACATCAAGGCCGTCCCAGCCTGAGCGGCAGAATTTCCGCCGAGACCTAGGCGCCCATCAGGGCCGGGCGCCGCATCGCAGCCACGCTCACCGGCGCGTCCTCAGCCTCTGAACCCGCTGCCGGTACATACGCCAGCTCCCAGGCCGAGCGGTCCTTCATCAGTTTTGCAACTAATGCCGTGTGCATCGCGTGTCCGGCGCGCTCGGCCACCACGAGCCCTTCAATCCGGCGTCCTGCGAGCGCCAGGTCGCCGATCAGATCCAGCACCTTGTGCCGCACATACTCGTCGCTGAAGCGCAGCGGCCCGTTTTCCGGGCCCCTCGGCCCCAGCACGATCGCGTTCTCTGGACTTGCGCCGCGAATCAACCCCATGTCGCGCAGCTTTTTCTCGTCCGTTTTATAGCCGAAGGTCCGAGCCGGGGCGATAAAGGTGCCATACGTCTCTGCCGCCAGGTCAATGCTCGTTTCCTGCTGTCCGATCGGAGCAGGGAAGTCAATTCTGTACTCGATCCGATACCCCGACCCCGGATACACCCCAATAAATTTGTCGCCCTCGCGTACTTCTACTGGCGCCAGGACCTTAATCGATTCGCGCTTTCTGCGTTGCGTCTTAATACCGGCGTCGCGGAAGGCTTCGACGTAAGGCAGCGCACTGCCGTCCAGAATCGGTAACTCCAGGTTATCGAGCTCGACAATGACGTTGTCCACGCCCATGCCGATCAGCGCGCTCAGCAGGTGTTCGGTCGTCGAAATCAGCACGCCCTGCCTCATCAAACTCGTAGCGTAGCTGACCTTCGCTACGTTGCGTCCCGTCGCAGGAATCTCAAAGTTGTCGAGGTCTGTACGCCGGAAAACAATGCCGGAACCCGCCGCCGCAGGTAGCAGCCGCATCGTCACAGGGGCGCCCGAGTGCAGTCCTACGCCTGTGAATTCCAGGGGCGCTGCGATCGTCTGCTCCAGATGCGCGGTCTGTGCCAATCAAGAACTCCAAAGCAATAAGAATACCAACGTGCAGGGGGCGGTAACCGTAAGATTAGACGCTGAATAGAAAAACGCGGTGTGGTAATTCTGCAACACTGCGCGCAATCGCCCGACCCATCCCGCCGCCCGAAGTACAAACTATTGCCAAATCAAGCTGATAGGCTCGGCACCCGATCGTAACCGGATAGTTATCAAATGCCTGCCCGGTGCTTCCGGAGTAAACCTCAGGGGGCGTTTACTCTCGATTTTCGCCAGAAATTCGCTATTGAGCGCCATTTGAACGCAGGATCGAAGGAAGCGATGTAATCGACAGTCACCTTGCTCCAGAAGTTTCATTCGCTGGTGTCGGAAGCGAATGGCAGTCGCGCAGTCGGCGAACCGGTTCAGTGCGCTTCCATCGCCGCCAGCACCGCGTCGGCAAATTGCGTCGTGCCGCAGGTGCCGCCTACATCGCGTGTCAGGCATTTGCGCTCGGCATAAACAGTTTCGAGCGCCTTCTGCACCTGATTGGCCGCTGCTTCCTCGTCAAGATGGTGCAGCATCAGTACCGCCGACTGCAGCAAGGCTGTCGGATTTGCGAGATCCTTGCCGGCAATGTCGGGCGCCGATCCGTGTACGGCTTCAAAGATCGCGCATTCATGGCCGAGGTTCGCGCCTGGTACAAGGCCAAGCCCGCCGACGAACGCCGCGCACAGATCGCTGACAATGTCGCCGTAGAGGTTTTCGAGCAGCAGCGTGTCGTACTGGTACGGATTCATCACCAGCTGCATGCAGGTGTTGTCGATGATGTGCTCGCCATAAAAGATCTCCGGAAATCCCTCCGATACCTTGCGGGCGCAGCGTAGAAACAGCCCATCCGACATCTTCATGATGTTGGCCTTGTGAATGGAGTGGATCTTCTTCCGCCCATGCTTGCGCGCATATTCAAAGGCGAACTTCGCGATGCGCGTCGAGCCTTTTTCCGTGATGACCTTGATGCTCTCGACCACGCCGGGAACGACTTCGTGCTCCAGCCCGACATACTCGCCCTCAGTGTTTTCACGCACGATGATCAGGTCGACGCCAGGCCATTTCGATTCAAGTCCGGGCAGATTCTTGATCGGACGGAAATTCGCGAACAAGTCGAATTGCTTGCGCAGCGTGACGTTGATGCTCTTGAACCCGCCGCCGATCGGCGTAGTCACAGGCCCCTTCAAGGCCACCTTATTGCGCGTGATCGAGTCGCTGAGGTCGGCAGGAATGTACTCGCCGAAAATCTCGAAGGCCTCCGCCCCGGCAGCAAAGCGCTCCCACTCCCACTTCACGCCGGTAGCTTCAAGAATGCGCACGACGGCCTGCGTAACTTCAGGGCCAATGCCATCGCCGGGAATCAGCGTTACTTTGTGTGTTTTTGTGTCAGTCATAATGAGCTGCTAGCTCCTAGCTTCTAGCTTAAAGGGTGTCTGTTCGGAGCCGCTCAGCCTCGCTCTGATAGTTGGAAGATATAGAAAGAAGTAGACTGCAATCTCGGTGTAAGGGAATCCGAAGATCAGCATCAGACCCCACAAGAATTTATCCCGAGGAGGTTGAGTTCCGCACCTGAATATGAAGAGGCCAATTCCGGCAAGCAGGGCAAACATCCCAAGACAGAGCGGTAAAATGGTCCAGTCAATCATTGCTGCAACGAAATGGTTTGATGGAGCGAAATTCCAATCGCAATATCTCAGATAAAGTAAAAAGGCGGAGGGTATTGTGCAGACGCCGAGAACGACAGCCGACTTTTGATTGAGGAGAAAACGCTCGGCCTGTGGCTGCGTAAAAAAGTCTTCGAACATCTACTTCTTGCCTTTCCCCGTCCGATGGCTTTCCAGCAGATCTTCCAGCTCTTCCTTGAACTCCCGCACATCCTTGAAGTCGCGATACACCGATGCGAAGCGGATGTACGCCACGGTGTCGAGTCCCTTGAGATGCTGCATGATCAGTTCGCCGATCTCGCTCGTTGTGCGCTCGCGCTCCGGTGCATCCATAAGATAGCTCTCGGTTGCGTCGACGACTTTTTCCAGCTGAGTCGAGGAGACAGGGCGTTTCTCGCAGGCGCGCAAAAGCCCGCTTAGGATTTTCTGCCGATCGAACCGCTCGCGGCGGCCGTCTTTCTTAACCACCATGTACGGGATTTCGTCGATGCGCTCGTAAGTGGTGAAGCGGCGAACGCACTTCTCGCACTCGCGCCGGCGCCGAATCGAATCGGCCTCTTTGCTTTCGCGCGAATCCACGACGCGATCTTGCAGGTATCCGCAGTAAGGGCACTTCATTCTAGGGAGATTCTACGGTATCGCCTGCAACTGCCTTTCCAAAGACCGCAACCTGCTCGCCAAGAATGAATTGCTGCGTCTCTAGGACATGCTGGAGCACCGCGAGCAGTTCCAGCAGTTGCGGCCCGCGTACTGGCCCTTCAAGCCCCCTCCTTAGCACCGATATTGGGGCAGATCAGGGTTTTGGCCCGAGAATCAGGCTTGCAGTCAGGGTGTTTGCCCCCCTGTGGGCCCCCGCGTAAGGCAGTTGCAAAGTAAATTGGACGGAGAGAGTTGAAAAGCTTCGTGAACCGCTATATTGTTGTCACATTGCGGGGTTTGGCGGCTCCGGGGATTCCGGCGCCGTCCCCGTTGTTTTGTCTTCTCACACGGGCGCAGCAGCTTTGCATCCAACCATCCTAGAAAAGAAGCAGGAGATCGGCATATGGAGAACAAGCCGGCACAGAACATTCAGGACACCTTCCTGAACACTGTTCGCAAAGACAAGACCCCCATTACGATTTATCTGGTCAGCGGCGTCAAGTTGACCGGAAAAATCCGCTCCTTTGACAAGTACTCCGTCTTATTGGAGAACAACAGCCAGGAGCAGCTCATCTTCAAACACGCCATCTCGACCGTGGTGAGCAACCGGAGCGTGATGCACACTGAGCATCGTCCTGCGCTGGCAGGAATGGGACCGGCCGCCGTGCCGGCGCCCGCGCCTCCAGCGGCTAGCGCGGAGCAGCGATAAGACAGGGAGCGCCCTCAATTGGCAGTTGAAGGCGGTGCCAGAGGCCGAGTCTCTTCGACGACCGATT
>NZ_JBARMD010000621.1:0-2433 GCF_049802275.1 Occallatibacter sp.
GGAAGGCAACTGAAAATCCTGAAGCCTATTGACGAAGCCATCTAAAAAGGATGGTGAGCGAGTCGCCGGGCCGTAACGCAAGTAAACCCATATGGCCTCGAAAGTACTGAAATCCGAAGGCCGAGCCCTCACTTTTCGGGCGAAGGCAGCATGGAGCGTCGCAAGGACTGACGCGGCGAAACACTTCGGCGGGGTTGGTAGGGACAGCACGGTGACAAGGTCATGCTAAGCAACTGGAGAAACCCTCCTCGCCCCGTCGCGAAATCGGCGGAGCAGGGAAGCCGTATAACCGGTGACACCGGGAAGTCGGTGGAAGGCGAGAGGGACTCGGCCGGGTCTGTAGTAGCGAGGAAGCGGAGTAATGTCCGCAGAGCGAAGAGGCCCTGCTGTTTGTAATGGCTCTAACAAGAAGGGAGGCAAGGGCGAAATGATAAAAGCGCCTATCAGTTTGCAGGACCTGAGGAGGAGTCTATATGTCAAGGCGAAGGCAGAACTGTCTTGGCGTTTCTGGGGACTATACGTCCATGTCTGCAAGATGGAGACTTTGCGGGAAGCCTACCAGATGGCGAGTAGCAATGACGGGGCGCCGGGTATCGACGGGGTCACGTTCGAAGCCATCGAAGAAAGCGGGGCGGAGAGTTTTCTTGTGCAGATTCGGCATGAATTAGTTACCAACACGTATCAGCCCATGCCGGCACGGAAGAAGGAGATTCCAAAGGACGGCGGAAAGAAAGTCCGCATCCTGTCGATTCCCTCAATCCGTGATCGCGTGGTCCAGGGGGCGTTAAAGCTCATCCTGGAGCCTGTCTTTGAAGCGGATTTCCAAGAAGGGTCGTATGGATATCGACCGAAGCGGACGGCGCATGAAGCCGTAGCCCGTGTAGCTCGAGCGATCGTCGAAGAGAAGACACGCATCATCGATCTGGACCTAAGCGCCTATTTTGATAATGTTCAGCATTCGCTGCTGTTAGAGAAAGTGGCTCGGCGGGTTCAGGATGATGCGGTCATGCATTTGCTCAAGATGATTCTGAAGGCGACCGGGAAGAAAGGCGTTCCCCAAGGCGGTGTGATTTCACCTCTTCTCAGTAACCTCTATCTGAATGAGGTAGACCGGATGCTGGAGAAAGCGGTGGACACAACGCGAAGGGGCAAGTCAACCAATGTCCAGTATGCACGTTTTGCGGATGACATGGTGATCTTGATTGACGCTGAGCGGCGGAGTGACTGGCTGGTGAAGGCGATAGACAAACGGTTGCGCGAGGAGTTCGCAAAGCTCTGCGTTGCGATCAACGAGGACAAGAGTCGAATGGTGGATCTGAAGAAGGGAGAGAGCTTCACTTTCTTGGGTTTTGAATTTCGGCGTGTACTGAGCCTTCAGCGGAAGTGGCGACCCTACTATGCGCCCAAGCTGAAGAAGCGGACAGCGCTGTTTGAAAAGCTCAGAGAGGTCTTCCGAAAGCACGTCAGCTGGCCCGTCGAGGTTGTGATTGCGAAAATCAATACGATTCTGCGCGGCTGGGTGAACTACTTTCGGGTCGGTCATTCGAGTATTTGTTTTGGGGTTGTCAAGCGCTGGGTAGAGGAGAAGGTGCGGCGGCATTTGATGCGTGCCCGAGGCCGTCAAGGCTTCGGTTGGACGCGGTGGAGTAGCGAATGGCTATATGACCGGCTGGGGTTGTTTAACAACTATCAACTCGTTAGATGGTCAGGTGCGAAAGTCGCTCCTGCACGATAGGCCACATAACTCTTGGCACTAAGCAAACAGGTGCGCCCAGTGCGGGAAATCCGCACGCTGGGTGCGATGTGGCGGGGGCTGGAAACGGATTCACGGTTTGGCTATTGAGGCACTCCCAGAGGAAACGGGGAGCAACCGGCTAGGCTGGACCTTCGGAACACCGCGCCAGTCCTCGACCCGACCCCTACTCTTGAGGTTGGATTCAGGCGGATTGTCAAACTTCTGTGCACCGCGTTCTTCGCCGTCGAATCTAAGAATATACTTCGTGTGAGAACTGACTCATGACCTTTTGGATGGCACAGAAAGCCTCTGCCAATGCCGGAATGAAAATAAACATCGATTTGTCCTGCCTCATTCTGAGTGGACTCCTCTGCCTTACAAGCGCGGGTTGTCGCAGCGGCAAGTCCCAGACGGCCCCCGCCATACCTCCTCCACTGGTTAAGATCGCACTAGCAAAATCGCAGGATGTCCCAGTCTACCTGGACGAAATCGGTAGAAATACTGCGTTTGAATCCGTGACGGTGATGCCCCAGGTGGGCGGACAAATCGTCGAGCGGCACTTTCAGGACGGCACGGATCTGAAAAAGGGCGAACTACTGTTTGTCATCGATCCCCGGCCATTTCAGTACCAACTCGATGCCGCGCGCGCCGGCCTCGCCCAGCAGAAGGCGGCGCTGGATCTGGCCAGAATTCAATTC
>NZ_JBARMD010000622.1:0-10191 GCF_049802275.1 Occallatibacter sp.
CAACTGTCCACGCTGGGCGTACACGCTTGCGCGCCCGCGTACCAGCACGTGCATTCCATCTTCGGGCTTGAAGCGCAGCAGAAGCACCTGCCGCCGAAATAGCACCACAGGCAATTGAGCCTCAGCATCCTTCAACGTGAAATACAGGTGTCCTGACGGCGCCGGGCGGCAATTCGAAATCTCGCCCTCGACCCAAATATCGCTGAACTCATGTTCGACTTGCTCGCAGACATGCTCCACCAATTCGCGCACCGGCCAGATGCGGCGCGCACTCTGCGGCTCCTCAAAGGTCAGGTCGAGTTGCCGCCTCGATGTGTCCTGTCGAAGCACCTCTACGAGTGTAATTGCTGAGGTGCCTTGCCGGGCATGGGGCGCGGCTACGGGCGGTTTGCGATCATTGACCGCAATTGCTCTGCAATCGCTCGAAGGCGCGAAGCGACTGCTGGGTCTCCGTCAAGCGAATCGCCGTACAAAGTTTCCGCTTCGCGCGCCAGTTCCGTACCTTCTTTGAGACCAAAGGTTCCCAGAACACCCGCCAGTTTATGCGCGTCTGCGCCCGCCTGTTCCTGCCCGGTTTTAGTCAGAGTTCCGATTTCGAGGCTCTCTGCTGCTTTTTTGAGAGTCCCCACTCGTTCTTCCATCTGCGGCAGGTATTTTGCCCACAGCCGATTCATAGCATCGGCCAGCGGAGATCCTTGAGCATCGCTCACCGAATGTGCCTCAGCTCCAGCCAAGGATGCCGGCTACCTGCTGGGAAAGGGTTAGCGGATCGAATGGCTTGACCAAAACGGCCTTTACACCCAGATCGGCGAAACGCGAGCGATCGGTTGCCTGAACCTTGGCGGTAAGCAGCATCACGGGAATGTGGGCGGTTGCCGGATTCTTCTGCAATTCCCGGAACGTCGCCGGGCCGTCCATCCCGGGCATCATTACGTCCAGCAGGATTGCGTCCGGTTGATACGTTGTCGCGCGGGCAAGGCCTTGTGCGCCCGAGCTGGCCACCATCACTTCCCAGCCCGCTACGGTCTCCAAGCTCAATGCAGCTACTTCGCGAATATCGTCTTCGTCATCAATGATAAGAATGCGATGCATGAATTACTTCTCCGGAACCAGCCTCAAGATTCCTGGCTGGCGGAAACCTCGGGTATGGAATCTTCGACCTCTTGCGAGCTGCGAAGCATTGTCAGCACCAGGGCTTCCAGTTGTTCGGGCTCAACGCTGGCCTTTGCCAGGAAATGACTCAGCCCGAGCACCAGTTGCATGCGTTCGGCCTGCGTCAAACCATGTGCAGAATAGGCCACCAGCGGTGCCCGGTTCAAATCTTCGTGCTGGCGCAGCCAATCCACCACGTTGAATCCATCGCCATTCGGCATGCCGATGTCCAGCACAATCATGTGGGGCTGGAAGGTCAGGCAATCATCCATCGCTCCCTGGCGCGTATGAGCCACTCGCACCAGAATCCCCTCACGCCTGAAGATCTCGGCCACAACCTGGCCCAGATCGAGATTGTCTTCAATCACCAGGATCCGCGCTTCCTCACCCGGAACGCAGAGCACCTTGACCAGCTCGCTCAGCAGAGCATCGTCGCTTGGTCGCGGGAATAGACGGTCCACCTTGCGGCCGGCCTCCCCCGCCTGCTGCGGATTGGCCACGCCCAGCAGCACCACGGGCGTATGCGCCTCGGGATCTTCGCGGCGCAGCATCGGCAGTATCTCCCAGCCGTTGATGCCATCGATCGTCGTGTCCAATATGATGGCCGAGACTCCCTCATGGGCCACCGCTACCGCCTGGTCCGCGGTCGTCGCTTCTACCACGCGGTATCCGTACCGCGAGAGTTGATCGGCGATCAACGGCCGAGTTCCGCCATTGGTATCAGCCACAAGGACTGCCCCATGGGTCGCGGGGCTCGATTCGCCTTCCTCAGTCTTCGCGGCGACAGGCTGATAGGACAGGAAGACCCTGAACGTCGATCCGCGCACCGGATTGCGTTCCGCCCAGATGCGCCCGCTATGCTGCAAAACAATCGCGCGACAAATCGCCAATCCCAGTCCGCTGCCGCCCTTCTGCCGCGAGTCTGACGCATCGACCTGCTGGAATCGTCCGAAGATCGCTTCCAGTTTGTCGGCGGGAATTCCGCGTCCCTGGTCGATAACCGACAGCGTCACGCCGCTTGCGCCAGAGCGCAGCATCACAGAGATTGCCGAGTTTGGCGGGGAGAACTTGATTGCATTTGACAACAGGTTGGTGACCACCTGCAGCAGGCGATCCGGGTCTGCTGTGATCTCCACTTGCGTCTTGTCATGGATCAACAACACGCCGGCCTCATCTGCCATTGGCTGCACCCCGTCGATCGCCTGGCGCACAATTTCGCCTAACTGGATCGGCCGGAATGCGAGC
Organism: Occallatibacter sp.; assembly: GCF_049802275.1. Classification (NCBI taxonomy): domain Bacteria; kingdom Pseudomonadati; phylum Acidobacteriota; class Terriglobia; order Terriglobales; family Acidobacteriaceae; genus Occallatibacter; species Occallatibacter sp. The sequence continues at coordinate 2,398 of NZ_JBARMD010000622.1, forward strand.
GGCTCGCGGCCGCTCTGCGTGCGTTCAAGGTCGAGAATGTCATTGATGAGCCGTACCAGGCGCTCGGAGTTGCTGAGAGCAATGCGCAACAGATTCGCCGCCTTCTCATTGATCACGCCGAGCATGCCCGACGAAAGCAGACCTAGGGCCCCACGAATCGAGGTCAGGGGCGTACGCAGTTCGTGGCTGACGGTCGAAACGAACTCGTCCTTCATTCGGTCAAGCGCATAACGCTGGCTGATGTCTCTGAAGCTCAAGACCGATCCCGAAAATCTTCCCTGGTCGAGAATCGGATTGAGGAAAAACTCGGCCGGAAACCCCGTTCCGTTGCTGCGGAAGATGGTGCCTTCGCCAGTTACTGCTTTGCGCTGTCCCGATGCTCGACGCAGCGGACAGTCTTCAGCACACTTTTTGTCGGGCGGCGCCGAACCATGGACGAGTTGGTGAACCGGCTTGCCGATCAGGTTTTGTGGCCGCGCTCCAAGCAACCGGGCTGCTGCGGGATTGGCGAACCTCACCAGGCCATTGCGGTCGACCCCGCAGATACCATCAGCTACCGAACCCAGCAAAATCTCTTGCTGCCGGCTCAACTCCTCAGCGCGTTCGCGTTCTCGCGTTCGCGCCAGCATTTGCGCCAATGAACCAGCAACCGTTTCCATTGCCGCAGTGGTCTCGCGATCTTCGCGTATACGCGCATGGCAGTAGAACTCCAGCACCGCCAGTACATGATTGCCGACCTGCACCGGCGCAGCCCAGCCCGAGACCATCTTGCTGCGAACGGCGGCCTGCACCCGTGGGCTTGTCGCAAGCACCGATAGGTCCGATGCCCACACGAGGCGGCCTTCCTTCCATGCGCGGCCTGGCAAACTGCCTCCGGGCGCCAGCGTGATCCCCATGCTCTCCTGGATTAATCCCTCGGCCTCTTTGCCCGGAATGCCCCAGGCAGTATTGAATTCGAGACGGTTCTCTTCGGTGTTGACGTCCCACTTCACCGCCACATCCCAGCCCTGCGAGATGCACAGCGCCTCGAGCACGCGTTTGGTCGCGATGTCGGCCGAAATATTCTCGCCCACAATCTGGCTCACAACGAGTTGCAGAGCAAGCCTGTGCTCGCGCTGTTTCTGCTGTGTCACATCGTGAAGCAGGCATTGCACCGCCAGCGGTTTTCCAGCACGGCGCCGCTGATGCAAACTCATCTCCAGCTCGAGCACGCGCCCGTCCGCGGTCTCAGTGCGTAGCGGAGCACGGTCTACCGTTATTCCATCAAGCGCCCTTTTCAGCAGTCCTGCAACCTCATCGCGACAAGCTGGGCCGAAGATATCGGCAAACGAATCCCGTTCCAGAGACGCGTTTCTGTCCAGCCGGAAGGCCTGCCTCCACGCCGGATTGGCGTACAGGAACTTGCCCGTCATGTCGAGGGTTGCAATCATTTCGCTCGAGTTCTCGAACAGATCTCGATACCGGTCTCGTGGAATGCGCAGTCCCTCGCCCGGTGTGGCGTTGACGGACTGATCGAGTGCCACCGCAACCAGCCCGGTAGGCAAACCATCGCGATTGCGCAATGTGGAGATATGCAACCGAACAGGGAAGAGCGAACCATCTTTGCGTCGCAGATGTGTCTCAAAGCTCGGCACCTGGCTCGGGGCAAGGGAAGTAACGACCTCCGCGTAGGTTACGAGGCTGCCTTCCTGTCCTCCGTCGACCGGCTTGTTGATGCTGTACAGCCTGCGGACCTCTGAGACCAGCCGATGCTCCTCGCCAGGCGCCAGCAGCTTTTCGGTGCTCTCCTGGTTGACAAGTTCTGCAGCGTGGTACCCGAGCAGGCGTTCTGCAGTTGGGTTCATGTACGTGAGTTTGCCGTCGAGGCCGATGGAAAGCACCATCGTGCCCGCGGAATCCAGGATGTCTTTGAGCGGATCGCCGGCGTATCGCGCTGCGGCTTCTCGTTCGGCTGATATGTCCGCCAGCACTCGCATGAGGACTGCAGCCGTTAACCCCATCGCGGTCATCAGCAGGAGCCAGTCGAATTTTGGACCTGCTTCAACCCGAGCGAGAATGAGGCCTGCGGCCATCGCCACGGCAAACACGGAGAGCGAAGACCAAAGTGGCGGAGGAAGACTCTCTCCTTCTTTGTCCGCGTGTCTGGTTTCGCGTGGGTCCATCGGGTTGCCGCGCTCCTGCATCTTCACCGGTGTCGCTTCATCGGTGATCCGTCTTCGCCGCACGACAAGGTCAATCGCACGTGCGGTCCTTGGGGCAGATTGAGCACTTTCCTGACCCCTTTGATCTTGCACTGTTTAAGCGAGCATACATCCCTGTTGCCTCGCCTGTCCCAAGGTGGGAGGACACTTTCTGAAGAGCGCAGTGCAAACACAATTAGGCTTATCTTGCACCCTCCCACAAAATGGGCTGTGTTTCAATCGTATGTTACTGAACTGAAGTACCGTTGAACCCGAAACGTTACCGGCACTGGCCGACGTTCCATTTTGTCCGTTTCCACGTTTTCCGGAAGCGATCATCGCATCCGGTCCGCCGTATACTGGCATCAATGCTCCGCATGCCTGCGCGTACCCTGCCGACCGTGTCCGTATTCATTGTCCTTGCAAGCGCCTTCATACATGCGCCTTTCGCCTATGCCTGGGGTAACGAAGGTCATCGTATTATCAACCGTTTGGCCGCTGCCAACCTGCCTGCCGATGCCCCCGCTTTCCTCCGTTCGGATGTTGCAATCAACGAGATGGAATACCTGGGCCCTGAGCCGGATCGCTGGCGTTCTCCTGCTGAACCTGAGCTCAATGCGGCGCAGGCTCCCGAACACTTCATCGATCTGGAACCTGCCGACGCCCTCGGCCCCTTGCCTCACCGGCGGCTCGATTTTGAGGCGATGGCATTCGCGGCCGGCCAACGCCCTGAAAAAATCGGTCTTCAACCGTGGGAGGCGACCGAGGTGTGGGAGCGGCTTAAGGCGGCGCTACGTGAGTACCGGCGCCTCGCGGCTCTGCATCAGGACACGCACGCTGTAGAGCAGGCTGCCATTTTCTACGCGGGGTGGCTGGGACACTACGTAGGCGACGCTTCGCAGCCGCTTCACACTACCGTCCAATACAACGGCTGGACTGGACCTAACCCCAATGGCTACACAACGGCGCATACGATCCACTGGCAGTTTGAAGGGCCATTCGTGGCTGCCAATCTGCACGCAGCCGATGTTCAGCCGAAGATGGCTCCGGTGCACGCACTTGAAGGAGACGTTTTTGCCGAATACATGGCCTATCTTCGGCAGACTTCGAAATACGTCGAAAAGGTGTATCAATTGGAGAAAATTGGCGGGTTTGCGGGGCAGGGAACGCAGGAATCCCGCGATTTTACCGCTGATCGGCTCGCGGCCGGGGCCAGTATGCTGCGCGACATGATCTATTCGGCTTGGATCGAGAGCGGCAAACCCGTTCCCAATCCATTCGCCCCAGGGAATTAAGAGTTGCACTGCGGAAACATCCTCACTCTGCCCTCAATGCAACCATCGGATCAGATCGTGCTGCGCGTCGTGCAGGTACATAGGATGCAATCATGGCAACACTCAAGACCAGCAGAACAACCGCCGACAGGATGACCGGGTCCGCCGGGCTGACGCCGTAGACAAGGTTTTGCATCACGCGGCCCAGGCTCAGGGCCACCAGCACACCCAGAATCGTTCCAGACACAGCCAGCCCTGCGCTCTGAACCAGCACCATCCGGAGCAGATCCATTCGCTGCGCACCCAACGCGACGCGCAGGCCAAATTCCGGGGTTCGCTGGCTTACCGTGTATGCAATTACGCCATACGCCCCGATCGCGGCGAGCAAGATCGCCAGACCCGCAAACAGGCCTACAAGCACAAACGTAAAGCGCGTCGTCGAAACGGATGAGTTGACCACGCTATCCATCAGCTTCACATCCGCAATGGCGAGAGTCGGGTCAAGGCGATGGACCGCGTCCCGTAGTCCATCTGCGATCTGCCCGGGATTGGATTGGGTCCGGATTGCAATCGACATGTCTGGCTGGGAAGCCTGGAACTCGGACCACCAGAAAGCCGGCTCAGCACCCGGACTGTTGGGCTGATCTTTCACGTCGCCCACCACCCCCACAACTGTCATCCAGTCGGAGTCCTTCTTCGGAACGTCCTCGAAGCTGATCCGCTTACCGAGAGCATCCTTGTGGGGCCAGTAACGTTCGGCCATCGCGTGGTTGATAATGAGAGCCCATGGCGCGTCTTTCTTGTCCGCTTCGGTAAAAAAGCGGCCCTCAAGCAAAGGAATTCCCATCGCCCTGAAGTAGCCCGGAGTGGCCATGTGGTAACGTGCATGGAACTCCTGATGTGCCTGTGGCTTCTCGCCTTCAATTGTGAACCCGCCAGCATTCTCGTCATAGCCCGTCCAGGGCAGGTCGCTTCCGGCGCCCGCGCTCTCAACACCCGGCAGTGAACCCAGACTTGCCGAAAGCCTATCGTAGAATTGTGCCGTCTGCTCTCGTGTTTTGTACTTCGCGTGCGGCAGCGAAAGGCTCGCCGTAAGTAGGTGGTCCCCCCGGAATCCAGGGTCGAGTTGAATCAGATTGAGGAATGTGCGCAGCATCAGTCCTGCGCCGATCAGCAGAACACTCGCGAGGCTCACCTCGGCAATCACCAGCGCACTGCGCAACCGGTTCTGGTGGCGACTCGCCGTTGAAGTGCGGGCGGACTTCTGCAGGCCGTCCTTGGGGTCGGTTCGCGAAGCCTGAAGTGCCGGCGCCAGTCCAAACAGGATACCGGTGAACAGGCTTACCAGCAGAGTGAACACCAGCACCGGTCCACTGACGTGAATATCGTGTGCGCGAGGAAAGTCGGCAGGCAGCAAAGAGACGAGCGCACGAACTCCTCCAAACGCTAAAACCAATCCGAGTGCTCCTCCCACGGATGAAATCAGAAGGCTCTCCGTCAGAAGCTGGCGCACTACGCGTGAGCGCGGCGCGCCCATCGCAAGCCTTACCGCGATTTCTCGTTGTCGCGCCGAGGCACGAACCATCAGCAGATTCGCTGCGTTCGCACACGCAATCAGCAGCACAATACCCACCGACCCCAGCAGCACCAACAACAACTGGCGGCTTGCACCCACGATCTCTGTATAGAGCGGAATAACGAGAACCGACCAACCAGAGTCATTGTCCCCGTGCTCGCGCGCGATCTGCGCCATGATCGTATTCATCTCTGCCCGTGCGTGTTCCGCGCTGACGCCCTCCTTTAGCCGTCCGATGCCCTCAATGAAATGCGAACCGCGCTGATTGGGATTTCCGGCAAACGAGAATGGCCACCATACATCCACGCTTTCGCCATAGGCCACGGCGTGGTAGTCGTTGCCGGGATGCTCGGTACCTGCCGGCATTACGCCAACGACCGTGAATGGCTGCATGTTCATCGTGATTTTGCGGCCGATGATGTTCGGGTCGGCGCCAAATCGTGTGCGCCACACACGGTCACTGAGGATCACCTGGAGGCCATTGCCGGGAACTTCCGCCTGAAAATCAAACTCCCGCCCCAGTTCAGGATGTAAACCCAGCACGCGAAAATAACCTGACGTGATGCCGAATCCATTCAGCCGCACAGGTTCGCCGTCGCCCGAGAGCTGGACGTCGCCCCGCGTGAATGCCGCGATGGATTCGAACGAATGATTGCGTGCCCTGAAGTCGAGAAAGTCCCACGGATTAAGAGGAAACTTGGGATACTCGCGGCTGGAAAGGAAAATCCGAACCAGGCGCTCGGGCTGCTCATAAGGCAGCCTTTTCATCAGGACGCCGTTAATCACGCTGAAGATCGCGCTGTTGGCCCCGATGCTGAGGGCCAGCGTGACAATCATGATCAACGCAAAGGTAGGATTTGCCCAAAGCTGACGGAATGCGTACTTTGCATCCTGCAATGTAAGCTCGATGAACCCTGTGCCGCGCGCATCACGGCAGTCCTCTTTGACCTGTTCATGGCCGCCAAACGCGAGCCGCGCGCGACGCTTCGCCTCTTCTTCGGTCATGCCCGACCGCTTATACTTCTCAACCTGTCGGTCGAAGTGAAATCGCAGCTCTTCTTCCAACTCGTTCTCGACAGCATTACGGCGAAACAGGGCACGCGCGCGATAACGCAGATCATCCAGCATGGCCGATTCACGCTCCTTCCAGAACCTGCGCAACAGCTACTGTCAATTTGCGCCAGGCTTCTGTCTCTCGCTCAAGTTGTTTTGTGCCAGTTCGTGTGAGCTCGTAATACTTCGCGCGGCGGTTATTCTCTGACGTACCCCACTGCGCCATGATCCAGCCGCGTCGCTCCAGCCGATGTAGCGCGGGATACAGAGACCCCTGCTGGATGCTGAGCACTTCACTTGAAACCTGTTGCACACGCTCTGAAATGGCCCATCCGTGCTGGGGCCCCGTCAAAAGTGTTCTCAGTATCAGCAGATCAAGGGTTCCCTGGGGCAGTTCGATTCTCTCGGTCATTCGTTCCCTTCCGCTTCGACAAGAGAATAGGACACTTTCTTGTAGAAGTGCAAGGGGGAATATGCACATTTGGTTCTTCATTATCGGGACGGGCAGGATTTTGTTTCGGTCAATGTCCCTGACTGATTAGTCGCCAGCTTCGGCGGAGGCGAGCACGGGAACCCGGCGCAGCAGTGCCGTCAGCACCAGCGTGAGCAGAAGGACCATGGGAATGGCAGTAATCAGCCACGCGGCCAGCGCTTCGCCTGCCAGGCTCCCGGAAGCCCATACGAGCTTCATCGCCGACCCATGTGGGAGCAACCCGGCGTTCATTGCGGGATGCGCACTCGAGGAAAAGAGCCATCCGCCGAGACGCATAAACGGGAAGATGAGCGCGACCTGGAGAGGCATGGCAGCGTAATTGGCTGCCTGGATCGCCGGTATATTCAGCCGCAAACCGAGTGCGACGACCATGCACACGGCCGTTGGAAGACCAATCACCGGAATGCAACCGATGGCAAATCCCAGGGCAAGCGTAAGCGCGAGGCGCTGCGGCGAAATTCCTTGCCGCAACCACGTCTCAGCTCTCTGGCGCATCGCTCTGAGTGATCGGCTCATTTCAATTCCTACGTTATCGGTACGAAACCTGTTCCCGTGTAGATGTTGCGTAAATGTTTGATGAACGGTGCCAGATTTTGCACCGAATCACAGTCTGGTACAAATTTGGGAGGTCCACTGTGATCTCATCAACCAGCATAGACACGATTCAATTACGCAGACGCCTCCACTTTCGACGTATTTTGCTACTCCAAAGTGGCAGGGCTGTGCGGATTCGGCTGTTTGCTTCCGTTATCTAGGTAACCGGAGCAGTCCGCGATCGCGCATCGCGGCCAACACCTGTTCGACCTTCCAGTCCAACGCTGCGGTTCCGTCGATGACAAGGTCGGCATGGGTCGCGGATGGCCGGACGAAGGCGATGCTGGATGGCCGGACCGTTGCTTCATACTGCCGCCGCACCGATTCCGGCGTGCGCCCGCGCTCGAGCGTGTCGCGTCTCATGCGCCGATCGAAGCAGACATCATCCGGCGTATCCAGATACACGCGCATCTGGTAGAGCGGGAGCAACTCCTGGTAGTACAGTGCGAACAGTCCTTCAACAAGCACAAATGCAACCGCTCGCATGGTTTCGGTGCGGTCTGGAATGCGAATATGGTGGGAGAAATCGTAGAGTGGTCGCTCAATGGTTTGTCCCCGCGCAAGCGCCGCAACGTGCGCCGCCAGCAGGGAACTCTCAATCAGGGCTGGGTCGTCGAAATTCTC
>NZ_JBARMD010000623.1:0-3140 GCF_049802275.1 Occallatibacter sp.
TCTGGGCGCTTCCGCGCCCCTGTGTTTTGGACCGAGTTTCTACTTTACCTACTCAGTCAGAACCTTTGCCCCGGTGTCGGTAACCGCCACCGTGTGCTCGAAATGAGCACTCATACTTCCATCGTCCGTCACTGCCGTCCAGCCATCGCGCAACACGCGCACATTCGGCTTGCCGGCGTTCACCATCGGCTCGATCGCAATTACCATCCCTGCCCGCAACTTCATGCCGGAACCCGCTTCGCCGAAGTTCGGCACCTGCGGATCTTCGTGCATATGACTGCCGATCCCATGGCCTACAAAATCCCGTACCACCGAGAACCCCTCGGCTTCGACCACTTTCTGGACCGCGTGGCCAATATCCCCAAGCGTCGCTCCCGGCTTCACCACCGAGATGCCCGCGTGCAGCGACTTCTCTGTCACTTCAAGCAGCCGCGCCGTATCGGGTGCGATCTTCTCGCCCACCGGCACAGTGATGGCCGCATCACCGAAAAAGCCGTCCACAATCGCGCCGCAATCCACCGAAACGATGTCGCCTTCTTTCAGGACCCGCTTCTTCGATGGAATGCCGTGCACCACCTCGTTGTTGATGGAAGTGCAGAGCACGCATGGAAAACCGTGATAGCCCTTGAAAGCCGGCTTGGCGCCCAGTTCACTGATCCGCGTTTCCGCTACGTTCTCAAGATCCAGAGTTGTCGCACCGGGTTTCACATGGCTGCGCACGAGCTCCAGCACCTCGCGGACGACCTTGCCCGCGCGGCGCATCTTTTCGATCTCCTGCGACGACTTCAACACGACTGCCACTTCGCTAACCTGTCTTCCGTAAAACGCACAAAATACCGTTCGCGCACTGCACTACTGGCGCAGCCGCTCAACGGAAGCAACAATTCCAGCCGCAATCACGGCTATCGGCCCATCTCCAGGCACTTCCACAAATCGCCCCAGCTCCCGATAGTGCTCAATCACAGGCGCGGTTTGGGCCTCGTAGGCGCGCATGCGCTCCGCAAAAGCCTTCTCCGTGTCATCGGCTCGCTGGGTCAGTGCAGCCCCTTCAACGTCACAAAAACCGGCTCGTTGGGGCGGCTTCGAATAGACGTTGTAGATGGTCTGGCAGACTGGACAGTTCCTGCGCCCCGTAATGCGACGCAGTAACTGATTATAATCCACTTGGATACTGACGGCAACCAGCGGTAGAGCCTCTGTTTGCGTCGAAAGCCGCCCATCCAGCCAGTGTGCCTGCGCCAGAGTGCGCGGGAACCCATCGAGAATGTAACCTTTGACGGTATCCGGTTGCTGAAGTCTCACAGCAACCATCTCATTTACCAGGGAATCCGGAACCAGCTCCCCCCGGTGCATGATTTCCTTGGCTGTCTTTCCCAGTGCCGTGCCCTGGGCCACATTGGCTCGGAGCAAGTCTCCAGTTGAGATCTGGGGTATTCCCCAATGGTGCACCAGTTCTTTGGCCTGGGTACCTTTCCCCACGCCCGGTGCACCCAACAGGAGAATCGGTCCAGGTACGATCATCCTTGCCGACCCTCGATCTCCTTCTACTGCTGCTTCTACTGCACTTTCAACACTTGCTGCAGACGACGACATTACCAGTTTTTCCTTCCGCGTATACGACCGGAACGCGGGGAAAAGCCGTCATAATGGCGCATGATCAGCTGCGATTCGATCTGGTTGACAGTGTCCATAGCGACACCCACTACGATGAGCAGCGAGGTGCCGCCAAAGTAGAAATTGACCCCCAAACCGTGTGTGGCCCACGTAGGCAAGCTCTCAAAGAACCTGCCGACGAGCCAGAGCTTGTCAAAACGAATGCCCGAAATCAGGAAGGTGGGCACCAGGGAAATGATGATGAGGTAGATCGCGCCGACCAGCGTGATCCGGGTAAGGATGTCGTTGATGAAGTCTGAAGTGCGCTTTCCGGGCCGAATGCCGGGAATGAAAGATCCGGATTTGCGGAAATTGTCAGCAATATCGTCCGGCTTCATCACGATCGATACATAGAAGTAGGCAAAGAAGACGATGCCCAGCATGTACAGCAGCTCATACCAGGGATAGCCCGGTGCGAGCGCCTGAATAATGGGCTGGAAAAAGCGGTTGCTTTGCACCCACTCCATCTGCCCGAACAGAAGCGGGGCCGACAAGATGGAGCTGGCAAAGATGACGGGCATGACGCCGCCCGAGTTCACTTTCAAAGGCAGGTGGCTCGAAGAACCGCCCATCATGCGCCGGCCCACGATGCGCCGGGCGCTCTGGATGGGAATGCGACGCTCCGAACGCTCTACGAAGACGATGAACGCCACAACCGCGATCATGGCGACAGCCAGCAGCAAGACTGCGAAAATGGTGAAGTTTCCCCAGGCAGCGGTTTGCACCTTGCCCACCAGGTCAGCCACGCCGCGAGGCAGGCCGGCGATAATGCCGGCAAAGATCAGCAGGCTCATGCCGTTGCCGATGCCGCGGTCGGTAATCTGCTCGCCCAGCCACATGATGAATGCGGTGCCGGTGGTCAGGGTCAGAACCGTCATCAGACTGAATCCGATTCCCGGATCGAGCACCAGGCCCTGTTTGGTCAGAATGGCCGCAATTCCGATAGACTGCAGGGCGCCCAGAACGATGGTCATATAGCGGGTCCACTGTGTGATCTTCCGGCGGCCGAGTTCGCCTTCCTTCTGGATGCGCGCCAGCGGCTCGTACACCACGGTTAGCAGCTGGAAGATGATCGACGCGGTGATATACGGCATGATGCCCAGCGCGAAGATGGTCATTCTACGAAGGTTACCGCCGCCGAACAAGTCCATCAGGCCGAGTGCCGACCCGCTTTGCGCGTTGAACAGAAGCTCAAGCTGGTGAGTGTTGACGCCGGGGGTGGGGATGAATGCACCCAGACGGTACACGGCGAGAATGCCCAATGTAAACAGAACCCGCTTGCGCAGGTCAGGAATCCGGAAGATATTCAGAAACTTTTCAAGCATGTGTGGTTTTCCGCTTCAGGCGATGTCGCCGCTCGAATCTTGCCAAAATCCAGTGTAAGCGCGAAGGTCGCCACGTGTCCCTGAATTCCGCCGGATGCCTTCAGCTTTCGATCTTGGCAGCCGGGAAACCAGCTTGGCGGTGTTCGCGGACACATGGGGTGC
>NZ_JBARMD010000624.1:0-7188 GCF_049802275.1 Occallatibacter sp.
GTCCATTACCCATACCGCAACCCTCTCCATGGCCAACGTGGTTCTGGAAAACTAGGGCTAGGGCCGAGAGCCGCTAAATACATGCCGTAGTGGGACTTTTTGCCGTTGTTGATTGCTTTCCGGAAACCAATCTTCACTCTGCCCTTTGGGCTAAAATGCTCGGTAACCCCTGCCCTTTCTGCTATTCTCAAGGCGATGAAGTAGGCTGGTCGGGGCACCTTCATCGAGGGGAAAAGCTTGCCGAGCCGCAAAGAGATTCAGTGGTCCCAGCTGAGAGTTGGCGCATTGGTCCTGGCGGCCATGGCGGTTCTTGTGCTCGTCATTCTCCTGATGTCGTCCTCTGCCGGCGGTCTGTTCAGTGAGAAGCTTACTCTTCGCACCTATTTCAACAACGCGGGCGGACTGAAGAGCGGAGCCCCGGTCACGCTCGAAGGTGTCACCATTGGCAACATCACCAAAATTCGTGTCGTACCTGAGCGCAGCCCCAAGCCTGTCGAAGTGACCATGCGAATCGGCGGTAAGTTTATTCAGGATCTGCACATTGACTCAACCACTTCGATTGCCCAAGCGGGCGTTCTAGGTGACAGCTACGTCGACATCACCTCTGAGCACGCGAAGGGACCGCGGCCGACGAATAACACCGAACTTGCCTCCATCGAGGCATCAAGCCTGCAGGGCGTGATCACCGCCAGCCAGGTCTCGATCGAAGAAGTTACCAAGCTCATGCGCAACTCCAACAAGCTGGTGGACACGCTGAATTCCAAGCGTGGCACGCTCGGCGGACTGATCAACGACCCGGCATTTTACGCCAAGCTGAATCGAATCGCGGACAATCTCGACAAGTTGACGGCCGCCATCGGCAACGGGCAAGGGACGCTGGGCAAGCTCGTGAATGACGACTCGCTCTACACCCACGCTAATTCTGTGGTCGACAAACTTGACCAGATAGCGGACGGTATCCAGAACGGTCAGGGTACGGCCGGCAAGCTGGTCAAGGACGATACGTTGTACAAGAATCTGAACTCCACGGTGGCCAATGCGAATCAGCTTCTTGGCGACATCAACGCGGGAAAGGGATCGATCGGCAAGCTGGCCAAGGATCCGGAGTTTTCCAAAAAGCTGGATGACACCGTCACCCGCCTCGATTCCATCCTGACCGGCATCGATGAAGGCAAAGGCACCATTGGGCAGCTCATGCAGAACCGGTCGCTCTACGAGCACACAGACCAGACCATGGATCAGGCACAGCAACTTATTCAGGCCATCCGTCAGGACCCGAAGAAATACTTTGTGATTCGCCTGAAAGTCTTCTAAACCGCTTGCCGACGGCCGATCCGTTGATAATTCAGGAACTTCCAGCAGTCGTGCTGCGTTCTATCTGCATCGGAGGTCAGAGTGTTCCTCAGAAACAGACTCCTGGCGAGTGTCGTTTGCCTGCTAACCGCTTGTGCTTTTTCATTTCTTTCGCGCTCCGCGCACGTTGTCCACGCGGATGAACAGGCCGCGCCCAGATACGCCGCGAATGGCGACCTCCTGCCTCTGAAGAATTATCGCGAGTGGATCTACCTGACTTCCGGCATCGATATGAGCTACTCCCCCAAAGCCACGGAGATGGATCATTCCATGTTCGACAACGTCTTCGTGAATCCCGCAGCCTATCGCAGCTTTGTGGCCACAGGAACATGGCCCGACAAGACCGTCATGGTCCTTGAAGTCCGCGGAGCAAAATCGAAAGGGTCGATCAACCAGCGGGGCCATTTCCAGGACGCGGAGATCATGGGCTTCGAAGTCCATGTGAAAGATGAGGCGCGTTTCCCCGGCAAATGGGCATTTTTCGATTTCGACGCTCCAGACAAGAACGGCACCCTCGTTCCCCAGGGTGCTCCCTGCTACACGTGCCACGCCGCTCACGCCGCTGTCGACACAACGTTTGTTCAGTTCTACCCCACGTTGCTGCCCATTGCCAAAGCCAAAAGCACCCTCGCCGCCGCGTACCTGAAAGAAGAATCAGCGCAGGTTCGAAGTAGCCACTGAATTGGATTGCGTCGGCGGTTGACGCAGATTCAACTACTGCGGCTGCTCCCCGCCATCCGGCGGCACAATCCTCATTTCTCCGCGAAACTGGTGATAGTGGTCAAAGACCACATCGTTGATCGCGACCACTATGGGTGTCTTCCAAAGAGATATGCTCCGCGTCGGCAAGATGTAGCTGCGGCCTCCGATATCGATCCGCTTGTAGTTGACCGCCAGATCTGCGCGTCTCAGATCAACAACATCGGGCGAGAGATCCGTTTTCAGCATGATTCTCAAGACCGCGCCCGTGGCTGGGTCCAATGCAATCTCGCCGTGGTAAGCAGGAGTTGACGTGAACTCGCTGGACCTGCCGTCCTTCAAAACACAGCAATAGCGGACAATGTAGCTCGATTTGTCCGCCTGGACCGCGAATTGAAATACGGCTGCGGTACCATCGCCAGTTTGTTCCCAATGGCTCCAGCCGATCTTGCCTTTCAATATGTCTGCAACGACCACACCCAGCATTGGCCCAAACTCACCCCACGAATGAAGCCCGGATTGCTTGTTGGTATTCTCTTCCGGCCTCGTCGCCTTCGGACTTTGGTCAACTTCCTGGCCGTCTCGATAGACCGCTGTGACTTCGTGGCGATCGATGAAGCGGAAACCCTCGACGGCTATGAGGTGCTTCTCGATGGAACGCATCACGTATGCATCCTGGAAACGCGTTGTGGTGCGCGTGGCCGTGAAGTCCGGCATTCTCGAAACGGTCGTGGCCACAAAAGCGGCAGCTCGCGACACCATTCGCCCTTGTGCAGCGCGATCGGGTGCAGGGAGATCAAGCTGATCAGCCGGAGGCAGGTCGAGAAACGCGGCCTCGTCGGCGATAGCCAGCAATGCCTGCCTTGATTCCCTGCCCGGCAGTTTCGAATTGAGTAGTTCGAATCGCGCCGCAGTCAGGCGCTGCGTGAGATGATGCCCGTCGAGGTCTCGCGCCAGATTCCTGTCTGATTCGGTATGCAGAACAGCCAGCACATGCTCGATCATCTCCACGGTAAGCTGCTCATTCGACCAGGGCGTCACCGGCTCGATCTGCGGAGCCGTGTCCTGCCCCAGCACAAGCGCCGGCAAAGCGCACATTAAAGCTGCAAGTAGAAGCGAGGGACCTAGCATTTGGATGACCTTCGCCCGAGTGCGAACACAAACTATACCACCGGGATCCACCTCCGGCGGTGTCGGCCATCAAGGCCGTGTGCCGCGAAAGATCTTCCAGAACTCGACAAAGCACTTCAGCCGCACGAGCTGAAAATAGTCGTGCGCCACGAGATAGAACACTGCCGCTCCCGCCCACACCACGTGCAAGGTGTCGCCGCCGAGTTGATCGCTAAAGGGTAGCGGCGCGGCCGACAGCACCATCGCGACCACGATCAGCGCAAGGTTCACGATGCCCATCACCATGCCGATTTCGAACAGCTCGGAGGTGAATGTCTTTCCCAGCCTCAACGTGATTCCAAGAGCTGACACCGCGGAGCGGTTTTCCAGCAGCATCAACACCGGAGCAACAGAAACAATCCACCCCAGCAGCGCCCACACCGTGAAGAACGCGAGCGAGAGAAAGATGAGCCAGACAGAGAAGCCGATCAGGTCCGGCTCTGCGCCCGCGGGAAAGTGCGTTACGGCCACCCAGGTCATTGAGCGAAACCATCCCCAGCACACGGCGCCAAACAGCGCCAGCCATACCGTCTGCAGCACCATCATCGCCAATGGCCGCAGCCGCACCCGGGGATCCATTTGTCTGAATGCAAAATTGCGCCCGAAACTTGAGATCACAATCCATGCGAGTACCGCAATCGGCGCCAGCCACCGCAGTTCGTGTGCGACCAGCGGCTCATATTTCGCCAAAGCGCGACTTAATTGCCCCGCGGCGATCCATGGGTTCTGCGCATCGATATTGCTGAGCCCCGCGGCCTCAGGCGAGAGCTGAGCAAACACGTGCTGCAGGCGCATCCAGCACGCGATTAGAAATGGCACGCCGAAGAGCCAGCGCCAAAGCACTTCCACGGCAACGATCGCTGGCCGGCGAATCATCCAGCCCATTTGATCCACCAGCGTCTGCGTGCCGCGCACCTGCGCCGCTCTACGGTCTGCGATCACCCGGGCACCAACTGCGTCGCGCATTACTTGACTACCGGGGTCCCCGGCGACGGGTCTTTGTCGCTGGGGTGGAGAACCAGGTTCACGGCGCGTCCCGGCACAACGATGGTCTTGGCTATGCTCTTGCCGGCAATGCGCGCCTTGACCTTGTCATCTGCCAGCGCGGTAGCTTCAATCACCTTTGCGTCAGAGCCAGCAGGGACGCGGACCACGCTCACCAGCTTGCCATTGATCTGTACCGGAATCTCGATTTCATCTTCCTTCGCCAATGAGGGGTCGCTCTTCGGCCACGCCTGGCGGAGCACCGCCCCATCGCCTCCAAGCTCTTCCCACAACTCCGCCGCCAGATATGGTGCAAATGGAGCCAGCAACAACACCAGCGTCTCGAGCAGCTCATGTATCACCGGCGCGGAAACTTCTCCGGCCGCCAATTGCGCATCCGCCGCCTGAATCTCATTCACCAGTTCCATGATGGCCGCAACGCAGGTATTGAAGTGCCAGCGCCCTTCAAAGTCCAGCGTGATCTTTGCCGTCGTCTGATGCAGCTTCCGCAGCAGCTTCTTCGCCACGGCTCCGTCGTCTTGTGTTTTGGATTGGTCATTTGCAGCGGTTCGACAGACCGGAGCATATTTCGTTACGATCCGCCACACGCGTCCCAGAAACCGGCTTACCCCGGCAACTCCATCCTCCTGCCAGTCGAGATCGCGATCCGGCGGCGCGGCAAACAGCGCATACATGCGCGCCGAATCGGCACCGTACCGGGCCACCATGTCATCAGGCGAGACCACATTGCCCTTTGACTTGGACATCTTCGCGCCATCCTTGATCACCATGCCCTGCGTGAAGAGGCGCTCTACAGGCTCATCGTTGGTGATCATGCCGAGGTCGCGCATCATCTTCGTCCAGAAGCGCGAATAGATCAAATGCAGAATGGCGTGCTCTACGCCGCCGATATATTGATCGATCGGGAACCAGTACTGCGCCGCCTCCGAACCAAACGGGGCGCTTGCATTTTTCGCGTCGATGTAGCGATAGAAATACCAGCTTGAATCGACGAAGGTATCCATCGTGTCGGTCTCGCGGCGCGCCGCCCCTCCACACTTTGGACAAGTGACGTTCACAAAATCAGCCACGCGCGACAGCGGTGATCCGCCCTGCTGCGTGATCTCGATTTGCTCCGGCAGCAACACAGGCAGTTGCTCGTCCGGTACGGGCACAATTCCATCGCGCTCGCAGTGAATCATCGGAATCGGCGTGCCCCAGTAGCGCTGGCGGCTCACTCCCCAGTCCTTCAGGCGAAATGTAACCGTCGCTTCGCCAAAGCCCTTGCTGCTTGCAATCTCCTGAAGTTTCTTCTGGGCCTGCGAACAGCTCAGCCCATTGAACTCGCCCGAATTCACCAGCACGCCATCTTCCGACGTCCATGGCAACTCTGGCTCTTCAGCATGAGGATCCGCCGGAGCAATCACGCGCCGCACCGGAATCGCATATTTCTTTGCGAATTCAAAGTCGCGCGCATCGTGGCCCGGCACGCTCATGATGGCGCCTGTACCGTAGTCGCTCAACACGTAATTCGCCACCCAGATCGGCACCAGTTCGCCGCTATATGGATTAATAGCAAACCGACCCGTCGGAATTCCGTGCTTCTCGATCTCGCCAATGTCGCCGCTTTCCCGCGCCTTCTTCTGCTCTTCAAGCAGCTTCGCAACCTGCTCCCGCAAGCCAGCATCGTTCGCAGCCAGAGACGTCACTAGCGCGTGCTCCGGAGCCAGCTGCAGGCTGGTCGCGCCAAAAATCGTATCTACGCGAGTCGTAAACACGCGAATCCGAGTCTCCCCTTCTCCTTTTTCCTTCTTCGCAAGACCCTCGTCGATACCTTCCTGCAGAAAGAAATCAACCTCCGTCCCTTCGCTACGGCCGATCCAGTTGCGCTGCATGGTGCGCACCTTCTCCGGCCAGCCGTGAAGCTTGTCGAGACCGTCGAGCAGTTCCTGCGCGTACGCCGTGATGCGGAGGAACCACTGCACCAGGTCGCGCTGCTCCACGATCGTGTCTTCGTGCCGCCAGCAGCGGCCGTCGATCACCTGCTCGTTGGCCAGCACCGTGGCGCAATCGGGACACCAGTTCACCTTGCTCTTCTTGCGATAAGCCAGTCCCTTCTCGTACATGCGCAGAAAGAACCATTGGTTCCACTTGTAGTAATCCGGAAAACAGGTCGTGACTTCGGTAGCCCAGTCGAAGCCCATGCCCAGGCGCTCGAACTGGCGCTTCATGGCGGCGATGTTAGCCAGCGTCCACTCGCGCGGGGGCGTATTGTTTTTGAGCGCCGCATTTTCCGCCGGAAGGCCAAACGCGTCCCACCCCATGGGGTGCATCACGTTGTAGCCGCGCATCCACATATGGCGCGCAAGCGCGTCGCCGATAGAGTAGTTGCGCACATGCCCCATATGGAGCGCGCCGCTCGGATACGGCAGCATCTCAAGCACGTAGTACTTAGGCTTGCCGCATGAATGGGGCTCAGCAGCGTACATCCCGGGGTCTGCGGCCCAGCGTGCCTGCCATTTCGGCTCAATCGTCGCAGGGTCGTAACGTAGTTCTTTTTCTTCTGCCATCACCTTCAGTGTAAATGGGATGATGGCCCTGGCGAGGATACGGACCGGACTTCACAGGGGACTTGATGCATTGTTTCGGTGGCGACAATGTAGCCGCTTGGCGGATCAAACGTTGACGGATCCGGATCTCCCAGCCGAAGGTTCGTTACCCGTCGTGTCCACTTGCTGTTGTGCTTGGGAGAACGAGGGTAATCAACTTCCTGCTGGAGCCAAAATCCCAGGAGAGGCGAGGCCCAGTGCTCTTCCATCAGGTAATCTGGCTCCCCCTCGGAACTGCTTGTCGACGGCGGGTGCGTCGTCCGTGTGCCGCGAACCTCGACGCCTTGTAACGTCATGGTTCCGAGGTCTTCGACGAGTGGATTGGAATGATCCTGGTCTTGACTCGCCTGGTTCAAGCGGTTCGTCCTGGCCT
>NZ_JBARMD010000625.1:0-3141 GCF_049802275.1 Occallatibacter sp.
GAGCTCCTGCGTTGTGGCGGTTGGAGCTGTGGTCGGCGGGGCCTGCAGGCCCGCAGCAACTGGACGCAGCGCTTGCGAGGGAGCGTAGCTGTCTAGTTTGTGCAGCTGGACGCGACCGATCACGATGCTTTGGCCATTGCGGGTGACGGAGACGTCGTTCTGGCTGCCAGGGTTGAGGTCGATAGCCTCCGGGCCGTAGGTGGCATGGTAGATAGAGAGCGTGGGGAACTGCTGATTTCCGTTGATATCTGGCCCACTTGTGACGGTGACCTGGTACTTGCCTTCAATGCCGGGATGCACGACAGAGGGCTTAATGGCGATGTCGCCGGGATCGAAGTAGGTCAGTGGCTTGCCGGCTTCGTCCACCACCTGGCCCGAGACTTGCCAGACTTCGTGGGGCTTGGGAATTTGGTTGACAAGGGTGTTGTTGATGAGCGTGGCAATGCCGACCAAGGCTGCGAGCGAGCCGCCGAGCTTGAGGGTGCCGACGGCGAGCGCCGATCCCTGTACGCCGCCGAGAAAACGGTATGCGAGGGCGGCCAGCCCTGTAGCCAACAAGTATGCGGTGATGATGGGGGGAATGCTGTTGTGCAACGGGAGAAAAACCGCCCCGGCAACACCGAAGACGGCGAATGCTACAACGACGATCTCGTCGATGTACCATCCTCGTGTTCCGCTTGCGGCGGATCGGTCCGGGGTCTCAGGCGAAGCCGTCGAGGCAGACGGAGGTGTCGTGCCCATGGGACCTCCTCGGCAGAGAGTTGAGTGTAGGTTCGGGAAAAGGAAAGCCCCGAGCACCGCCAAGAGTTGGGATCTGTGTCCGCAGGGAGCATTATCGTGCGTGGATGCGGGAAGGGCAAGAGAAAACAGGAAGGAGCTGCATGTACAAATACTTCGGAAGAAGAAGTTGTTGATTTCAGGAGCATCGGTGGCACCGAAAAGCATCCAAAATCATCGAAAAACACAATTCGGTACCGTCGTCCGTACCGTGAGAATTCGGATCAAGACCTCTGCCATGCTGGGCAGATTTCCGGCAGAGGTCAACGCGCCAAATTAGAATGTGGCTCCACTCTCGCCGCTGTCCATACCGTAGCCGATCCGAATGTGTACCGAGCGCGGAATCCGATCAACGCAATGGGCGTTTCGAGGACTAATCGTTGCGATTCAATCCTAAGACGCGCTCGATGAGCGCATTGGCGGACTTGCACCGAGTAATCGAAAGCCACGAGTGGCATCCGGCAGGCTTAGAGTCACGTCTTAAGAGGAGTCGGACTTCACTCTTCCCGCAGCAAGGCCAGTGGATTTACCGGCAGCGCGCGATGTGCCGGAATCCATGTAGCCACCAGCCCCACCAGCCCCGTCGCCAGCACCACTCCAGCCAGGACCAGCGGATCTCGCGGCGTTGCTGGTAGACAATGAACGCCAGCACACGGGTCGCCAGAAGACCTAGCATAAGTCCAGCAATCAATTCCTGACCCCGGGAAATAAGACCTTAACGGGGGTTAGAATAAAGCCGCATCGCGCGCGATTTGCTACACCCCAAGATCGGAAACAACGAAGTCCTCGCTTCAATACGACCCACAACTTCCTGCTTGCGATCGAGCACCGAGCGCGGCTTCTCCACCACGAACGGATCCTTCCTGTCCGCCTGCTCCAAAGCCCATGCGATCCATGCCTGCGTCTCGGCCTGCTTCTCCACCGGCCAATCTAAAGATTTCTTTGCATACAAGCAGTGAACTGCCGCATGCGCTCTCCGCGATCCCATGCCTTGACCCACTCATTCAGGTGCTCGAGCTTCCTCTCTTCCTCCTCGATCTCCTTGCGAAGTTCCTCGCGTTCCCGGACGAGGCTACTGGCCACACCGCACCGCCACGCAGGATATTGATCACAGACTCTTCCCGTTGTTCCCAATCTGCCTGTTGTCTACCGCCTGATCCACGTGAGAAGCCGAAACCAACCTGAGTCCGCACTTATAAAAGAGGTCGAGGCGCGAAAGATCTAATTTGATCCTCATGCCCGCAGGCATCCGCTCGTTCGGACTACGGCCGATAGCCTGAAAGAGGTACGAGGATCCGCATGGACTCTGCTTAACGGAGCACGATTAGGAGCAGGACTTTTCATTTGACAACGAGTGCAGGCGATTTATACTTCGGACTTCATTCAGATCGGTTTTTTCCATCCTCGAAAATTCCTGTAACACTGGGCTCCCCCGAAACACAATTCAGTGAATGGAGGAATTCCGACATGCCAATCGCCAAGCTTGACCTGAGTCCCAATCTTACCCAGCTGCAAAACGGAATCGAGAAGGTAGTTACGGGCCAGGTAGCCCAACCTGACACCAGCCGAATCATGCCGCGCTACAGCGCAGGCGTGCTCAAGGCAGAGAACCTGCTTGGCGATGCGAACCTGGTCGCATTAGGCGCCCTGGTCAACGCCGACCTCAACAACGCGAAGGCCTTGATGAACAAGCTGGGCTTCAAAGATGTGACGCAGGCCCCGGCCATCAAGCTCACCACCCACATTGCTACTTCGGCCGGACTCTACGAATCCAACACGCGGATCAGTCTCGTCGATCACCTTGCGATTTCGCCCGGGCTTATCCATCCCCTCCCAGTTCCGGTGGTTCCCCTCAACATCGCGGGGTTCACTCCCAACTCTGCGATCCCCGTCAACACTTCGGTGATCATCGCCTCCACGCTGGATCTTACGAACACAACGCTCACCATCAAGTGGCCGATCAACACGCTCACCATCATCGTCGAGACGCTCACCTGCCTGAGCGGCGCGCTTATCAACTACGACGACTCTGCCGCATGGAACCCACCAACTCCGGGAGCGCCGCCACAAGCGGCCAATGGAGCGAGTTACAACCCCACTTCCTACGGCGGCGGCGCCAACGACGGACCCAACGGCGGCAATGGCGCAAATGGCCAGACGGGTGGGCCTCAGAACCTGGTTCCTCCGCCGGCGCCGAATGTCCAGATTTTTGCGTTGAACATCAACGGCATGCCCGCAATCAACCTGCAGGGCGTCAAGGGCGCGAAGGGCTATCCGGGCCAGATGGGCGGTAACGGTGGCAACGGCGGAGCGGGCAAGAACGGATCCGACTTCATTGTCGCCTGCACCAGTCAACCCGGACAC
>NZ_JBARMD010000626.1:0-4310 GCF_049802275.1 Occallatibacter sp.
CGCGATCCTCACCGCCATCGACGTCTCTCAGTCCGCGCTCGCAATCGCGCGCGGAAATGCGACCCGCAACAACCTGGCCGAGCAAATCCGCTTCCTGCACGGCGATCTCCTCGCGCCCGTGGCGGGAGAACAATTCGAGTTTGTCGTCTCCAACCCCCCTTACGTTCCCAACACCGACCGCGCCCTCATCTCCGTCGAAGTTCGCGAGCATGAGCCGGCAGTCGCACTCTTCGGGGGAGAGGACGGCCTGGCCGTCTACCGGCGATTGATTCCCGCCGCGCACACAGCTCTGGTCCCCGGCGGATATCTCGCGTTCGAGTTCGGATTTAGCCAGATGCCCGACGTCGAATCTCTCCTCAAGAATGCCGGCTTCCAGAACATCGAATTCACTCACGACCTCCAGGGCATCCCGCGTATCGCATCTGCTCAGAAGAACTAAGATTCCGCGCGAATAACAGAATTCATGGGAATCTCTCAGTTTCGCCGCGCTCCGATGCTGATTCACAGTGCGCGTGATTTACACTCGTCTCCGGAAGGAAACACTTCATGCCGCCGTCCAAAGGTTATGCAGCGCTCGACACCAAATCGCCGCTGGCTCCCCACGCTTTCAGCCGCCGCGAGCCCGGTCCCACTGAAATCGTCATTGAAATTCTTTACTGCGGAGTCTGCCATTCTGACCTGCACATGGCCCGCAACGAGTGGGGCAACGCGATCTATCCCATGGTCCCCGGACATGAGATTGTCGGCCGGGTGGCCGCTACTGGAAACTCGTCCAAAAAGTTTAAGGTCGGAGACATCGCAGCGGTCGGCGTCATCATCGACTCCTGCCGTCACTGCGCTCCCTGCAAGCGTGGCGAAGAGCATTTCTGTGCAGAGGGCCCCACTCTTACCTACGCCGCGAAAGATCGCGTCGACGGCTCACTCACCATGGGTGGCTATTCAAACAACTACGTTGTCGACGAGCGATTCGCCCACACGGTTCCCGCCAATCTCGATCTTGCCGCGGTGGCCCCGCTGCTTTGCGCCGGCATCACCACATACTCGCCGCTGCGCCACTGGAACGTCGGCCCCGGCAAGAAAGTCGGCATCGTCGGACTCGGCGGCCTCGGACACATGGCTCTCAAATTTGCTCATTCGTTTGGTGCGCACACTGTGCAGCTGACCACGTCACTCAAGAAAAAAGATGACGCGATCAAACTCGGCGCGGATGAAGTGGTGCTCTCCACCGACGAAGCTGCGATGAAGAAGCACGCCGGCACTTTCGACTTCATCCTCGACACGGCCTCGGCGCCGCACGCGCTTGAGCCGTACCTCTCATTGCTCAAACAGGACGGCACCATCACCCTGGTCGGACTGCCGGAAAAACCTCCTTCCATCAATATGTTTTCGCTCATCTCCAAGCGTGCCTCCATCGCCGGGTCGATGATCGGCGGCATGCCTGAAACGCAGGAGATGCTCGAGTACTGCGGCCGCAACAACATCACTGCCGAGGTCGAAGTTATCCCCATCCAAAAGATCAACGAGGCCTTCGAACGCATGTTGAAGCAGGATGTGAAATACCGGTTCGTCATTGACATGAGTTCCCTCAAATAGGAAAACTGAAAACGCAGCCTGACACTGTGAACGAAGCAAGGCCGCAGGAAACGAATAATCGTTCGGAATAAGACAATGGCCATACTGACCGACAAGCACTTCGTGATTCCGCTGATCGTCCTCTGCCTTGGTGTGGGGTTGCTCGTTGCGCTTCATTGAGACGATGAGCCTGCTGTCGTTGCAAATTGCGTCGCGAAATTCGTAATAAAGGGAACAATGCAGGAAGTATGAATTCAGCGTCCCGCACTAATTCGCCTCCTGTCGTCAGATCGGTGCATGGCATCGGTGTCGCGTGCGGCCTCGCCGCAGGGGTTTGGCTGGGCGCGGCCGAGGCGCCAACCAAGCTGGTCAACTCCGGCCTGTCTCCCTACGCCATCTCGCTCTGCATGGTCGCGGGCGTCTTCACCGCACGATGGACCGTTCCCACGCTGCTCAAAGGTACGCGCCAGGTCTTCGCGGATCTGTCTGAACATCGCCACCTCATCCCGATTGCGATTCTGGCAGGCATGTTGTGGGCCGTAGCCAACACGCTCACCGTCTTCGCCATTCGCGACGTTGGACTCGCAATTGCCTTCCCACTGTGGAACACCAACTCCCTCGTCGGCATCCTCTGGGGCCGTCTGCTCTTCGGAGAGTTGAAGGGCGCAAGCCGCACCAACATCGCCAAGGTCGTCCTCGGCGCGCTGGCCATCGTCGCTGCAGCGGTGATGCTGGGCTTCAGTACCATTCACACGAGCGGCGCGCACGGGGACCGTGCAGTCGGCGGAGTTCTCGCCGCAATCGGCGCCAGCCTGCTGTGGGGAACGATGTATATCCCCTATCGCAAGGCTTATATCAGCGGCTTGAATCCCCTTTCTTTCGTTACGGTTTTCACCATCGGCGAACTGGGCACGATGCTCGCGCTCGTCTTCGCGCTGGATGGCGGAACGAAGGCCGCGGTTTTCCATTCAGGCGAGATCCGTCATCTTCTCTTCTGGCTCTTTCTCGGCGGATTCGTGTGGGTCATCGGCGACCTCTTTCAACAATTCGCTACCAAGTACCTCGGCATCGGACGCGGCATTCCGCTTTCGAACACCAACCAGATGTGGGGACTGGCATGGGGCGCGCTGGTCTTCGGCGAGCTGGCCCATGCCGACGCAACCCATCGCCTTCTCGTGGTGATCGGATCGGTTGTCATGATCTGCGGAGCCCTCGCCGTCACCACCGCGGTCGCAACGGAGAAGGAGAACTCATCGATGCGCGAGGCGCTCGTCCGTGAGTGTGCCCGCTACGATCTTGATTACGATCGCGTCATTCGAACTTATGCCGGAGAAGTGCCAGCCACGAGCGCCACTCGCCGCGCATGGTGGGATTATGTAATTCTCGCCGCCGCCGTGGGCGTCTTCATCTGGCTTGGCATCAATGCCCGGATTCCGGCGCTCGCCATGAATTTCGCCTGGGTAGGGGTCCTTGCAGTGATCCTGCTGGCCAGCGCAGCCGCGGGTGCATGGCTGCTTTGGAAGACGACAAAATTCTCATAGCACTCTCGCTGCCTTTGGCGCGCAGAATTCTGCCGCTAAAATAAGAACTATGCTGGAATCCGGTAAGGTCGATCTCGTTGGAGTGGGTCTCAATGCAATCGACACCCTGATTCCCCTTGCACAGTTCCCTGCCCGTGGTTCCAAGACCGAGTACACCGGCGCCAGCATCCTCCCCGGTGGCCAGGTCGCTACCACCGTCATCGCGTGCCAATCCTGGGGACTGAACACACGTTATGTCGGCAAACTTGGTGACGACGAATCAGGCAATCTGCATCGCCACGCATTTGCGAACGCAGGCGTAGATGCGCGCCTTATAACTGTCGCAAATGCGGCCAGCCCGCAATCGCTCATCCTCGTGGATGATGGCGGAGAAAGAACAGTACTTTGTCGCCGCGATGAACGCCTCCTGCTCCAACCCTCCGATCTCGATCGCTCATGGATCGTGAACACGCGCGCCCTGCACGTGGACGGTTTCGAAACGGCCGCCGCAACCCAGGCCGCTGCCTGGGCCCATTCCGCAGGAGTTCCCGTCATTGCGGATCTCGATGAGATCTACCCCGGTGTCGAAGACCTGATTGACAATGTCGATTTTCTTATCGTCAGCCGCGACTTTCCCACGCGTCTCACCGGCGAACGCAATCTTGAACAGGCTCTTCGCGCCGCCCGGAAGCGCTTTGGCTGCGCTCTGACCGCGGCAACACTGGGCGAAGACGGGGTTCTTGCGTGGGATGGCAAGCGCTTCCATGCCTGTGCCGCCTATCGTGTGCCCGTTGTCGACACCACCGGTGCCGGCGACATTTTTCATGCGGGATTCATCTTCGGGTTACTGCAAGATTGGCCGCTCGATCGCCAACTCGACTTTGCCTGCGCAGCCGCAGCTCTCAACTGCACTTGTACCGGCGCGCGCGGGGGCATTGGCGAAGTTCAGGCCATCGAAAAGCTCATGGCAACTGCCTCTCGCTACGCTGTAGCCCCGGCCGTGGACTAATCGCTGCGTCAGCTCGGGCCGTCTGCCCTCCAGCTGCACCGGCAACTCGCTGCTCGGGATGTTCTCCGGCATGCTCTCGAAGGTGCTTCCCGGCGCGGACAAGAAGCCCCGGTACAACAATCAGCCGCTGGTATGGCTGCAGGGAGTGCGGGTCAATGCCGGATCGAACTCCATCACTCTCGACGCCTACAACGCTGCAATCGTGAATT
>NZ_JBARMD010000627.1:0-8319 GCF_049802275.1 Occallatibacter sp.
ATCAGCAGCGCCGCAACCGGTGGCTTCTCCGGCTCGATTACCTTGTCGGCGACCGGCCAACCCTCCGGCGTTACCGTCGGATTCACCACCAATCCCATCTCCGCCGGCAACAGCACCAGCATGACGATCGCTGTGGCCGTCGGAACCGCTGGCGGAACTTATCCCATCACCATTACCGGCACCTCCGGCGGCACCGTTGAAACCACCACGGTCACGCTTACCATCCCCGGCGCGACTCCCAACTTCACCCTCAGCGCATCGCCGACGTCTCTCTCCGTCTCACCTGGAGCCACCGGCAAGGTCACCGTTTCAACAGCCGTCACAGGTGGTTTCAACTCTGCGGTCAGCCTGTCGGGTACGGTCACCGGTTCCAGAGTCACGCTTAGCTTCAGCCCGACATCCATCGCCGCTCCCGGCGCTGGATCATCGACCATGACCATCACCGTCAACCGCAGAGCCGCAACCGGCACCCGCACCATAACGGTTACCGGCACAGGTGGAGGCGTCACTCAGCACGCCACCGTAACGTTAACCATTCCGTAGAACGGGTCAACAGCAACCCACATCTAGGAGCCCGGCCCTTCAGGTCCGGGCTCTTCCTTTGGTGCCTCTACGCCATTACTCATGAAATCGAGCCCGTGCCCAAGTCTCGATTCTCAGACGTGGAGACCCGGTCAACCTCTGCGAACGAACTTGGCACACCCGGCCCCCAACGCGTAGCGTAGGTGCAAGCATTTTTCTTCGGGGTATCAATGCAGCCAAGTCTCACTGAAAAACAAACCACCGTCACCAATCCGGCCCTCGCGAAGAATCCCGTCAGGCGCATCCTCGCCCTCGACGTCGTCCGCGGCATCACTATCGCCTTCATGATCATGGTCAACAACAACGGTGGCCCCGGCTCGTGGCACTTCATGAATCATGCCAACTGGAACGGCCTCACCCCCACTGACCTTGTCTTCCCCACATTCGTCTTTGTTGTCGGCGTTTCGGTCGTCTTCGCCTTCCACGCGCGCATTGCCAAAGGCGACACGCGAGCCAAACTCGCAAAGCACACCATCATCCGCGCCCTCGTCCTCATCCTCTTCGGCATCATTGTCAACAGCTTCCCATTCTTCGAACTCGTCCACATGCGCTTCTACGGCGTCCTGCAACGGATAGCCGTCTGCTACCTCGTCGTCGGCCTCTTCTACCTATGGGACCAGCGCCCCTCCACCAAGTGGATCGCCCTCGCTGTCTGTCTCGTTGGCTATTGGGTACTCGTCCGCTGGGTTCCCATTCCCGGCGTCGGCACGCCCGGCCGCGACGTCCCCTTCATGGACATGACACAGAACCTCGTCTCCTGGATCGATCGCACTCTTTTCCCGCATCACCTCTATCTCTACTCGCCCGATCACAATGTGCGCGATCCCGAAGGCCTGCTCAGCGATCTCCCCGCCATCGGCACCGCGCTTATGGGCATCCTCACCGGGATTTGGCTGCGCACCACAAGATCTGTCGCAACCAAAACCGCCGGCCTCGCCATCGCTTCTATCTGCAGTCTCGCCGCCGGCTATCTGTGGTCGCTCGAGTTTCCTCTGAATAAAAACATGTGGACCAGTTCCTTTGTCCTCGTCGCCGGCGGATACTCACTCGCCCTGCTCACCTTTGCCTGGTTCGCCACCGAGCAGATGGGCTGGCGCAAGGGCTGGACGTGGCCCTGGCTCGTCTTCGGCTCCAACGCCATCGCCGCGTACATGTTCAGCGAACTCACCCCCGGCATCTTCTATAACCTCCACGTCGCAGGTGAGAACGGCAAGCGCATGGAATTCATGACCTGGCTCTTCACCCACACCTTCGCGCATATTCCCAATCCGCATTGGGCCGCCTTCGCCTACTCCGTCTCCTTCACAACTTTCTGCTTCATCCCGGTCTGGATCCTCTACAGGAAGAAAATCTTCCTCAAGATCTAGCTGCACTGCAAAAGTCCGATTTTGAAAAGCACACGACTTCGCAGCCTGCGCAGAGACTCATTTCAAGACGGGTTTGTATCAGGGCATGACTTTCAGCCATGCCGTAGAGTTCAATATTCAGCGCGGCTTTAGCCGCCGAAGGGTATTCTTGTCGGCGTTGTTACTTCTACCGTCGCTATCAGTGGCAAGGTGACTTCTGGTGACCACTGTGTCCACAACAAAAGTGTGATCCACGTTCCAA
This sequence comes from Occallatibacter sp., assembly GCF_049802275.1. Lineage (NCBI taxonomy): Bacteria > Pseudomonadati > Acidobacteriota > Terriglobia > Terriglobales > Acidobacteriaceae > Occallatibacter > Occallatibacter sp. The sequence goes on from NZ_JBARMD010000627.1 coordinate 2,191, forward strand.
TTTGATAACGCCGGAGGTATGCTAGCCGTCTATCTGCTCTAACAGGTGCCACAGCCTGAGCAAGCCAGATTCCCCATCGACTGCCGATGATCATCGCAGCCGGTTCGCCGAAGTCCCCGTTCCATCCTTCGGCCTGGAGGTCACGCATGAGGGTCCCCGAAGAATCCACCGCGAGTTGTGTCTGCGCCGCCGCTCCATCATCCAGCCGCCATATCGCGTGGGATATTGGCGAGCTCCTCATCGGGTATTGCCTCATCCTTGCTGTCATCTGGACACCGCGGCCCCTCCAGCACTGGCTCTACTACATCGCCCTCGGGTGGTTCATCGTCTCCATCCTCCTGTCGTTTGAGGGGTGGAGAGCCATGGGCTGCTGCGTCGCCGGATTCTGGCGCTCCTCCTGGGTCGTCGGCGTTGCCCTCATTTTGACTGCCATCGCAACGTTCTTCGCCAGCAGCCTGCACACGCTGCATCACCCCGGCGGCCCCACCGCATGGGTCAAGACGTTCGCCGGCTACACCCTCTGGGCCCTCGCGCAGCAGCTGCTCCTACAGGGATACTTCCTCGCACGCCTCCTGCGCATTATCCCCAGGGCAAACCTCGCGGCCTTCATCACGGCCGTTGTGTTCGCGCTCGCCCACCTGCCCAATCCAATCCTCACGCCGCTGACACTTATCTGGGGACTCACCGCCTGCCTGGTCTTCATCCGCTCGCGTAACGTGTATCCGCTGGCCATCGCCCACGCCATCTTCGGCATCTGCGTAGCCGTCACCATTCCAGCGTCCTTGTTGCACAACATGCGCGTCGGGCTGGGCTATCTCAAGTACCGGCCGCAACCGGTTCATCTCAGCCATAACGACCATGTCGCATCAACCGACGCGTGGGTAATCGCCGAAGCCCCCACGCGCCGCTGAGCCCGCCACGCCCGTCCGTAAGACACTCCCGCAATCGCCGCCATCACCACATAGCGCCAGTTGAAACTCAGCGTCTGCTTGTTCCAGTGCGCCAATCCGAACACTGCCGCCGCCAACAGCAGGGCACGCGTTCGCCCCATCCGGCGCTCCAGCAGATTCTGCACCCACCCCCGGAAGAACAGCTCCTCGGGAATCGCAATAAACAAAAACGTAAATACAAAAGCCCCCACCGCCCGCAGGGAAGAAGGCAAGATCGCGTGCACATGCAGAAACCCCAGCCACAACCCCAGCGGAACAGCAATCAGCGCATAGAGGAAATACTCACCCAATCCCCTCCGCAGATCCCTGAGCGTCAGCCGCAAATCAAAACCAACGCCCTCCAGCCTCCGCACCACCAGGAACCCGAAGATGCCCGCATCCAGCAGCAGAATCTTCCCCAGCGCCGCCAATCCTCGCGGCCACGCCGGTTCCAGCCAGCGCAGATCCACTGCCAGCCCCAGCGCCAGCAGCACCACAAAATCCCGCCAGTTCCCGTGTTGCTCCCCGTCCTCGTCCCGCTCCTGCTCCAGCAGAAGCGCAATCCCCATCGGCAGCAGAGCGTAGACCGCCAGCCATCCCCACCTGAAAATCCCAAAGGCCGTCGCCGTCAGCGCATAGGGCAAACACAGCAACACTGGCCCAACCACGCGCACCGTGCGTGGGAGGCATTGCCCCAGCCTGCCGACTGACTCAGGACAAAACCCCGCCGCCAGCATCGGCCCGACAAGCAGAACCGTCGCCGCCACCACACCCGGTCGCCAGAAATCTCCAATATTCATTTTGCGGAGCAAACTCCAAATGTGCGGGCCCTGCGTATGCTTTGAAGATACGGGGATTCAAACCGTACGTACCCTCGCATAAAGCACAGGGCTTTACAGCTTGCGGAAGAACTGATTCCGAACAGGGGCATGTATCAGGGCATGACTTCAGTCATGCCATAAACCCACAAATAGAATGTCGGGCTTTAGCCCCTGAGGCGGCTCTTTCCGCCGGAGACCAAACGAAACAGCGTCATTGACCCTGCGCAACAGCTGCGACCTTCACCGGCCGAAAGAGCCACGTTAGTAAGAGCGTAAACAGCAGCCCGCCCACCGTAAACTTCAACCACACCGGCGCATGCGAAGGCGAGAAGAAGCCCTCCAGGCATCCGGCAACCACCAGCATCGGAATCACCCCCGCCACCAGTTGCGTTGCCTCAATGCCCCCCTTTGCCACCGACTCTTTCCAGCGATATCCGCCCGGAAACAGCATCGCGCGTCCAATGCGAAATCCCGCTCCCCCCGCAATGATGATCGCCGGCAGTTCCAACGCCCCGTGTGGCGCAATAAAGCTCCACAGCGCCCGCGACATGCTGTACTGGTGGCAAGCCGCTCCAATCACGCCCAGCATCATGCCGTTGTTGAAAAGAAGAGCGAACGTGCCCACGCCAAACAGGATGCCCCCGGCAAAAGCGAGAAAGCTCACCGAAAGGTTGTTGGTCATGATGTGGCTGGTCTCTTTAGGCGCCACACTCACAATGGAGTCGGTCCACATCTTGTGCTGCTCCATCGTCGCAATCATCTCCGGCCCCACGTAGTGCCGCATAAACTCCGGCCGCGCAATCGTAAGCGCCGCGCCCAGCACTCCCCACGCTATTGTTACCAGCAGCGACGCCGCCACGTACGGCAACTGCCGCTGAAAGATCGCCGGATACTCGTCTTTGAGAAAACGAAAGAGCGTCATCCACGTGGTCTTCCGACGCGAATAAATGATGTGGTGTGCCCGCGCCAGCAGCTGATTCACATGGTCGCTATAGGTGCGTGCAGTCTCATCGCGCCGCAATACCGAAAGATCCGCGGCCACCTGCCGATACAGCAGCGCCATCTCCTGCAACTCTGTGCGCGAAAGGCTCCCCAGCCCGTTCTGGTCCGACCGGGTAAGCAGGAATGCCAGCCGGTCCCAATGTGGCCGGCGCTTGGCAATCCACTGATTCGATAGAATGGGCGCCATGGATCCGAGTGTCCAGATTGACCAGAGTTCAGATCAGCTTAGCATTGAAACCCCTGAGCTCGTTGCCATCCAGATGCCTATCGCCGGAATAGGCAGCCGCTTTATCGCCCTGCTGGTCGACTACGTCATCTGGTTCGTCGGCATCGGCCTCGTTGCCTGGATATTCGCCTTCCTCCTGCCCGGCCTCACCGCCTTCAACCGCATGTCAGCCCAGTGGGCGACCGCCGTCTACCTCTTCCTGATCTTCCTCTTCAACTGGGGCTACTTTACCCTCTTCGAGGCCTTCTGGAACGGCCGCACCCCCGGCAAGCGCATCGCCCGCATCCGCGTCATTCAGCGCTCCGGCCGCCCCATCGGCCTCTTTGAATCCATGGCGCGCAACTTCGTCCGCTACATTGACCAGATCCCCTTCTTCTACGCCGTCGGTGCCATCGCCATCTTCGTCACGCGCGACCACCAGCGCCTCGGCGATCTCGCCGCCGGCACCCTCGTCGTTCGCGACCGCATTGAAGAAGCACCCACCAGCACCGAGTCCACCCGCACTTTCACCGCGAATATATTCGCTCCCGCCGTCCCCACGCCTGAGCCCCACGCCGGCTTCTCGCTCCCCGTTCACGGCATCGCCAGGCTCTCCGTAGCCGACCTGCAGGTCCTCGAAAGCTTCTTCGCACGTCGCCTTGACATGCCGCTGGCCACGCGATCAGTCCTCGCCCAGCGCATCGCCGCCGCCATCCAGTCCAAATCAGGGCTTGAACCCCCACCCGGTGCGAGCGTAGAAACATTCCTGGAGATCACGGCCCGCCAGCTCCGCGACGTAGCCCGCATGCACTCCTAGGGTTTTTCCGCGGTATCCCATCCAAAGGAGACTGCCTTGAAAGATTGGATTCTGGTCATCCTCCTCATAGTTCTGGCCGCATTGGCCTTGGGGTTGTTCGGCTTCTTTGGCTTGCAGGGATTTATGTGGGACAGTGCCTATGACCATGCCCTTTCGAAATACAAGGAAGCCTATGCGCATAGGGACGATCCCGGAGGTCCAAATGCACCTTCCTTCTTCAAGGAATTCGACGCAGCGGAGCAGCGACTCGAAAACGCTCAGACCCAGGACCCCGAGAGACTCCAAAAGTTCAAAGACCTGCACGCCTGCGGGCTCAGCTTGAAGGGTTACCGTAATCTAAAACTGAATGGATTCGTCACCGCTCCGTTTGACAAAGCCGCGGCCGCCTGCGTCCAGGAACCGTAAGACAGCAGCATGTGCCCAATAACCCGGAAGCCAGTGCGTACCATAACGCATCAGCACAGGCCGCCCAGCGACCGCAGTCGAAATGTCTGCATTTGTTCGTCAGCACCTTGGCCGGTTAGCGGTAACTCATTGACACCTGCAAAAGCGAATGTCATCCCGACCAAATGTCATCCCGACCGAAGTGGAGGGATCCGCAGTTGCTCTTCAAACTTCCAGAATCGAAAAATGCCAACTTCCGTCTGTTAAATCGATTCGTAATGCGCAACCGCCCGGTTGCTCGTTGCGAAAAACATCGGTCGTTCAATTCCGCCACCGCACCGGCGTTGCTTCACGGTTTGCCGTCGATGCCTGATGCGGATTTAAGAACCTGTCATCTCGGAATGATGGGGAGGATCAAGGCGCTGGGGTGGGCAGTGTCGTGATAGATGGTGTTGGTAGCTTTAACGAAAGTTGAGTCCGTCGATGCGGGCTTGCCGGTGTTGAGGTTGCGGTCGAAACGCGGGAAGTTGCTGCTTGAAACTTCGAGGCGCATGATGTGCCCCTTGAGGAAGACATTGCTGGTTGACCAGAGATCGATTTTGTATTCGTAGATTTTGCCGGGTTCGAGCAGCTTGGCTGGACCGGTGGTTGATTCGCGGTAACGGGCGCGGAGGATTCCCTCCGTCAGGTTCTGCACATAGCCGTTTGGCCACACGTCGACGAGTTTGCCCGTGAAGTCGGTGTCGACGGCAGTGGATGCGGCGTAAATGTCGAGGGTGACGGGGCCAGTAACTTCAACGTCGTTGTCAAGCGGCGGAGTAGAGTAGACGAGCACCTCGGGCCGGCCTTCCAGTTCTTTCTGGTCGCGCGGGCCCGCGGGCAGATGCTGCGGATCGCAGCATAGCGGGCCGCCTACGGTAGGAACGGGATTCGCAGGATCGTAGGTGAAGGTGTCGGGCTTATCGGATTTCGCGGTTGTCGTGGTGAGAGCCCCATCGCCCGATGATGAGTTTGCGTTGCCGCCGGAGTGAAGCAGGTAGCGAGTAGACTTGGCGCGCTCCAGCGGCCAGGCATCTTCGAAGCGCCATTTGTTCTCGCCCATCACGAATAGCTTCACGGGATGGGTCGCGAATTCGTTCTGCTTGCCGAGAAAAAGATAGTCGTACCACTCCAGGATGACGGTATTCTCGTCGTACTCAGCGGCTGCGGGGCCAAAGTCAACAGTGCCGATGTGGCTGCCACCTCCGGCGTGACCGCCGATCATGACGAGCAGGTGTTGCCCGGCGCGTGCGGCTTCATTGCCTGCGTGCGCTTTGAGGCCGAGATAGTTGCGCAGCGAGCCACCTTGAAAGATGTCGTACCAGGCGGCGACAGTGAGCGCGGGAACCTGGATGTTCTGAAAGTTTTCTTCGATGGACCACTGTTTCCAGTAGCTGTCGTAGTCAGTGTGTGCTGCCCAATCGAGGAAGTAGGGCGCGATGAATTGAGTGAGTTCTACTCCTGTATGCGGCTTGGCGATATTGAAGACAGGAAACTGAGTGAGAGGCAGGACATTGACCGCGGCGAGGGCGTTCGTGTCGCGACGGATGGCGCGGTTGAGCGTGTCTTGCGCGAGGCCGGCGGTCCATGACTCGTTGAACCACTGCTCGAATGCGCCACCCTGGTAAGTCCAGTTTTCGTGATAGTTCGATGCGGTGACAATGGGGCAAATGCCGGCGAGGTGCGGTGGGTGGCCGATGGCTGCGAGCATCTGCGTAGCTCCAACGTAGGACCCGCCGAACATGCCGACTTTGCCGTTCGAATTCTGCAACGCGGCAGCCCATTCGATGGTGTCGTAGCCGTCGTCGGTCTCGTGTTTGAAGGGATACCACTCGCCCTCGGAGGTGTAGCGGCCCCGCACATCCTGCACGACGACGAGGTAGCCACGCGCCGCGGCGGTGCGGCCAAAGTCGGCTGTGTTGTTCTTGTCAT
>NZ_JBARMD010000628.1:0-7719 GCF_049802275.1 Occallatibacter sp.
GCATCATCGACTGCCGCTCCTGTGGCAAGCTCTTCCACTGCCGCGCCGAGGCCGCCACCTGGTCGCGCTCTTCAGGCGATAGCCGCTCCAGGTTTTCGGCGCGCGCCAGCGTTCGCTCCCGTTGCGCGTTGGGCATCTGGTTGACCCGGTTCAACTGGTTCATCAAACGCTGCTGTTCGCCCTGCGGCAGTTGGCGAAAGCTCGGATCACTGCGCAACATCTGCTGCTGCTGCTGCACCGGAACATTGCGATGCGTGTTAAGCCACGCGCCAAGATGGCCAGGAGGCGCGTAGGTCTGCTGGGCGGTGCCCGGATACGGCTGCCGACCGTAGACTGGCGCGTTGTAGTTTCTATTGGGATAAACGCCGCGCGCGCCTGGTTGTGGCGCGTACATGTTCTGCCCCGGTCGCTGCATTTGAGTCCCTGCCGGTGGACGATACTGCTGGTATTGTTGCGGCGCTCGATTCGGATACTGCTGTGGCGTACGATTCTGATATTGCGGCGCGCCGTACCCCTGATTTTGCCGGCCCGGCGATTGCGGATGCGTGTACTGCGGGCTCTGCTGGCGCGGCGCAGAAGAATGCGGTGGAGACGAAGGGCGCGGACTATTTTGATGCTGCGCAACCAGGGCGGAAGCGCTCAGGCAGAGAGAAAGCGTGACCACGCCTGTTACAACCGCCAGGCGGATATCTCTCGCAATGCCTTTTTCCCTTGCCCCATTCATGATCGTGGCCCCCGCCACTCAAAAATCCTTCTTGTTCCTCATTCAACTATTGCGACTGAGGATCATCCGAATTCGGATCGTCCGAAATCGCGTCGTTCGGGTTATCAGAAATCGCCTCGAGCTGGTCGAGCACCTGCGCATTGCTGTCGAGCGTCTGCAAATCGCGCACAACTGCCGCGTCGCGATCTGGCGGCTGCGGCTGCTCAATGTTTGTAACGCCCAGGTACGCGCCGCCGCCCACCAGCAGCATCACCGTCAGCGCCATCGCCGCCAGCGGACGAGCATGCATCGGCGGACCATAAACAAAGCGGGCGCGGAGGCGTTGTAACCATGACTGCCGTGGGGCTTCACGTTCTTCGCGCATCCGCGCACCCAGCCGGGTCATGAAATAGGGGCTGGGCTCAGGCACCGACCAGGCATCCATCGCAGCCATCGTCGCCCGCATCTCCTCTAGATCCTTGCGGCAGCTGTCGCACTCCGCCACATGAGCCTTAACCTCGGCAGGCGCCGCTTCAGGATCGAGCAGCATGTCTGCCAGCTTCGTCTCCATCGCGGTGCATTTGTTCATCGTTTCCATCGCTACCACCCCACTCCCCACCGGTGTCGCCCGGCTTTCAATCCCTACACAAAATCTTTTAACTTATCCCGCAGCGTCTGGTATGCCCTGAACAGCAGCGACTTGGTCGCCGACTCGCTCAGTTTTAGTACGTCCCCGATCTGCCGATAATCCATGCCCTGATACTTGTGCATCAACACTGCCATGCGCTGGCGTTCCGGTAAAGCCATTACGTGCGCCCTGATCGCCGCCATGCGCTCATCGCGCAAAATGTTCTGCTCCACTGAAGGAGTATCGTCTGCCACATCCGGCGTCGTCCCCGACTCTTCATCCGGCGCGTCCAGATAAACCGTCTGCGCAGACCGCTCGTGCTTGGTGTCCCGCGCATGATTCACCGCAAGGTTGGTTGCAATGCGATAAAGCCATGTGGTGAACTTCGCTTCGGCGCGATAGCTCTCACGCGAACGATACACCCGCAGGAAAACTTCCTGCGCTAATTCCTCGGCAACTGCCTGGTTGTGCACCATGCGAAACAGAAAACTGATCATTGCCCGGTGGTACTTGCTCACGAGGTAATTGAAGCCGGCCTCATCGCCCGCTGCCACCCGCAGCATAACCGCCGCATCGCTCGATTCGTCCATCGCATAATTGACGGGCTTCTGCAGATCTGTCGGGTTCAGCGGTGCGCCCTGTCCCAGCGCCGGATTGTCCAGTACCAGGGTTGCCATATCCTCTGGAACCCCGTCTTCTTCGGAAGGTTGCGCGAAATTGTCACTTTCAGGCCCTGATTTTGCACCGTTTATCGGTTCTTTAACCTTGGCTGGCTCGCCCTTCCCGGCGGATCCGTCTCCCTCGCCCCTGGAGGGCCGATCGCTCCCCGCCCGGCTCGACATGGCGGCAACCTGACCCTGCCACAGGCAGTCGACACCGACAGCCACAAATCCCAAGCCAAACAGGCTCAGGATGCCCGGCTGGGCGAAGGAAAGAACCGGTTTCTTGTCCCCGGGAGCGGACTCGCGCGCGTCTCGGATTAGTCGTACTGGCCAGCGCATTCAGTAACTTGGAGCGAATTTCTCCGGCTCCCGGCCAGTAATGCGCCAAGTTGGCCGTGGAGTGTCGCTGGTGATACTCTAACCTACAGGGAGCCCCTCTGGCCGCCCGTTCGGGCGCTTAACTCAGCGGTAGAGTGCCACCTTCACACGGTGGAAGTCGCAGGTTCGAATCCTGCAGCGCCCACCATGTCCACCTCACCAGCGTCGACTATAAATTAAGCACACCTTATGCTTCTCGAACGCATTCGCAGGATAACGCGCGACGGAAGATTTATCCCGGAGATCGATGGTCTGCGTTTTGTCGCCATCGCCAGTGTATTTCTCTTTCATTTATCGCTGGAATTGCAGCTCCGTTCCGGCCGCATCATTCCGATTGAGCCTCGTTACGCGGGTCTCTTTCGGATCATCGGCAACGGAGACAGCGGCGTAAGCCTGTTCTTTGTCGTCAGCGGATTTGTGCTTGCATTGCCTTTCGCGCGTCACTTCTTTGCCAGGGCACAGCCGGTTTCGTTGCGTAAGTACTTCATCCGCCGCCTGACCCGCCTGGAACCTCCATACCTGCTTTCCATACTGCTCTTCGTTTTCCTGTTATCCGTCTACACGCGCCACATCACTGCGGATGTACTGGCTCACGCGGTTGCGACGATGTTGTACCTCCATCGCCTGGTTTACGGGGAACGAACCTTCATCAATCCGGTTTCATGGAGTCTCGAAATCGAGGTCCAGTTCTACATCATGGCGCCGGTGTTGATGCAGCTCTATCGGTTGCGCAGCAAATTGCTTCGTCGCGCCATGTTCGCTCTACTAATCCTTGCAATCGGCGCTGTCCAGTTCACGATTGCCGATAGTCCCCGAGCGTCCGAGAGCATCCTCTTCTATATACAGTTCTTTCTCATGGGCCTCCTGATAGCCGATGTTTACATCGTCGACGGCGATCGGATTAGCTCGTCCTTGCTCTGGGACGTAGCCGGACTGCTGGGTTTGGGATTGACGTTCGGAATGGTGCGAACTTACGCCACCCTCCACATCGTCATGCCATGGACAATGGCGCTTTTGTTCCTCGCCGCGCTGCGGGGAGTGGGGTTGCGCCGCTTTTTCGCCAATCCCTGGATAGCAGCCATCGGAGGCATGTGCTACTCCATCTACCTTATGCACTTCCAGATGATCGCAGTCCTCTTTAAAGTCACCCGCAGATGCATCCTTCCTCACGGCGACCTTCTCGCCGACCTCGGCATTCAACTGCTGGTTACGGGAATTCCAGTCATGCTGATCTCACTCGCCTTCTATCTGCTTATCGAAAGGCCCTGCATGGACCCCAATTGGCCCTCCCGATTCTGGCACTGGATCACCGGCCGCAGCCCCGCAGAGGCAGATGCCTTCGACAGCGAAGGCATCTCGGCCTGAGCGCGGTCGCGTCCAAGATCGACCGCCCCGCATCTCTTCCTGTGCACCTGCAGGATTCCATGAATCTGCCCTGAAAATTCCACCGGGCAGCAGAGCATCGTGGTTGCGAATACGGAGGGAGCAGCAGCCTTCAGGCAACTGAAATCATGCGCAAGGAGCTACGGAGCCTTGCAGATTGCGGAAAAACTCATTTCTAGATGGGTTTGTATCAGGGCATGACTTCAACAGCTTGGTGAAAAACTCAGCGAGGCCGCCGTTTTGTAACAGGGCATGGCTTCAGCCAGGCCGCCAACGCCACAAAATGAGTGTCGGGCTTTAGTTAGCCCCTGAACGATGCTGGCTCGCCCTATACGGTCTTTTTCACCAAGCTGTTCAAGTCATGCCGTAAGCGGCACAACAACGTATTCGGCTTTAGCCATAAAAGACTGCGATCGTTTCAGGCGCTAGGAAGCGGCAGAGAAGTTTGAACATGCCGCGGCCTGAAGGAATCCATCCATTCCTGCAGATTGAAAGCCAGGATAAAAAGAAATGAAATAAAAAGCAGGCTCAGGTCCCGAAATTCTCCAGGCTGGCAGAAAAGCAGGTAGAGCGGGATGTTGATGACAGCCGCAATTTGAGAGTGGCGCTTAAGCCAGCGAGGCAAAAGGCACCAGCCTCGCCAAACAACCCAAACCAGCAGGAGGGAAGGAATGGGAGCACTCAAGGCCGGGAACATCAGGTCGTAGGTCCTGTCGATCCACGTGTCGATCCGGAATGGATGCATGTAGAAATCAATTTGATCCTTGAGATGCCACTCCACCGTTCCACCGGGGTTATGCGCAAAGTGCTGGCGAATGGGTAGGTAAACCGCTGCACACACAGCAACCAGAACGCAGACCCCGACCAGCGAATTCAACCGCGAACGGCGCAGCCGAAAGAGTGGGTACAGCGTGAACATGAACAGAAGGAAGGATTCCTTGTTCCACGTTCCCAGCGCCGCAATCGGGATGATCCACCACCAGTCGAACTTCAACGCCATCCAAACTGCCACCGCCATGAAGAGCAACTCCGGATAGTCGAAGAAATATCCGCCTTTGATCCCGATCAGCGGAAAAAGCAGCATGAACACGACCGTCGCAAAAACGCCGACCGGCTCTCGCAAACCCGCGGCCGTGCAAACCCGATAAAGAGCAAATGCGGCCAGCAGAGCAGAAAGATAAGTCGCAATATACAAAATTAGGTATTGAGCAGGGTAAGTCTTTGAAGCGAGGTTAAGCGCAACTCTTATTCGCTCTTTCGCCCTTGCCGGAACGCGCCGTGCAATTGCATCCACCGGCAGTACGTGCGTAAGTGAGTTGGCTATATCAGGCAACAGCTGTCGGTAGATATACGGACGATAAGCAGTCCCATCGATCATTTTGCTGAACTCGGCTATCGGATCGAAGCCCCGTATTCCTGCTTCACGGAAATGCCACTTCTCGTAAAACGCGCTGAAAGACGCCGCCGCAACCACGATCATCAAAACAGCCAGACACACGCCGTGGAAGAGCCGCGTGCTCAGGAGTTTCTCTCGTCCGGATTCTGAAATCGCCGAGGATAGCGCTATCGGTTCTTCAAAAGTTGACAAAGAACCCTCGCGAGTAAAGGAAGAATTCATCGGATTTCTGGAGATTATAGCGGATGTCTGACGCACAGGCTCTCGATTTGCATGATCGCAGCCCTTATCCTAATCAGAGACTGGAAGCGGCGTCGAAGCCGTTTCATTATGAGGCAACAGTTATTGCAATGAACAAGGTGATCATCAAGGCTCGATCAATTGCGCGGCGCATAGGCCTCAAGCGGCTGTATCACCGCTTGGTTCCCCAACGCAGCTATGAAGAGAAGTTCCACCACGAGATCTCGGCGGAACTGCGGCAGGGCGATTCGATCTGGGATGTAGGAGCGAATGTCGGACTCTACACAAAGATATTTGCCGAGGCCGTCGGGAGTACGGGTCGCGTCTTCGCCTTTGAGCCACTGCCGGAAACGTATGAGAAGTTATGCCGCCAGACGAAGGATTTCCCATGGGTGCGGAACGAGCAGATCGCGTTGAGCGACTTCGATGGCTCCAGCCGGATGCTCGTCGGCATAACCGATAGGGTTGGCCATCTCGAGAATTTTGCTGGAGAGGCCTCTGCCGGAATCAGCGTCGAGGTTCCCGTCCTGTGCGGAGACTCGTACTGGGCAAAGTCCGGAATGACGCCTGACCTGCTTAAGATCGACGTTGAGGGCTTCGAGGAAGAGGTGCTGGCCGGGATGAAGTCTCTCCTGGCTGCACCGGAATTGCGTGCTGTCTTTTTGGAAGTGCATTTCGGAATGCTCGAATCACGTGGTCGTGCCGAAGCTCCGATGCGCATCGAAAAGCTGCTGCGCCGGAATGGTTTGATACCGAGTTGGGTCGACGGTTCTCATATCGTCGCCAAGCGACGCCAAGCCGACTGATTGTTTCTCTCCAGGCACAACCTCCCTGCGATGCCTCACTGCTTGTATCATTGCTCCCATGTCGAAGAGGCTGCGCTGGGGCGTTCTAAGCACCGCAAACATAGGCATCAAAAAAGTCCTGCCCGCCATGCAGCACGGCCAGTGGACCACCGTCGAAGCCATCGCTTCACGCGATCTGGCCAAAGCAAAAGAAGCAGCGGCGAAGCTCGGCATTCCCAAGGCGTACGGCTCCTACGAGGAGTTGCTGTCCGACCCCGAGATCGACGCCATCTATAATCCGCTTCCCAACCAGTTACACGTGCCCTGGACCGCCAAAGCCGCCGAGGCGGGCAAACACGTTCTCTGCGAAAAGCCCATCAGCATCACCGTCGCCGAAGCCAAAACACTGCTTGCCGTCCGCGCCCGCACCGGCGTAAAGATCGGCGAAGCCTTCATGATTCGCAGCTACACGCAATGGCTGCGCGTCGGCGAACTGCTGCGCTCCGGCCGTATCGGCCAATTGCGCTCGGTGGCAGGCTTCTTCAGCTACTACAACGACGACCCGGCCAACATCCGCAATCATGTCGAGTCAGGCGGCGGCGCTCTGCTCGACATCGGCTGCTACTGCATCCAGGCCGCGCGCTATGGATTCGGCCAGGAGCCAAAGCGCGTCGTCGGACTGATCGAACGCGACCCGAAGATGAAAATCGACCGCCTCACCTCCGCAATGCTGGACTTCGACGGCGGCCACGCAATCTTCACCTGCAGTACACAGTTGGTCGCATACCAGAAGGTCCAGTTCTTCGGCACAAAAGGCCGAATCGAGATGGAGATTCCCTTCAACGCCCCCAAAGATCGTCCCACCCGCATCTTCATCGATGAAACCGGCGAACTCTTCGGCAGTGGAATCACGGTCGAAGAATTTCCCACCGCCGACCAATACACGATGCAGGGTGATGCCTTCTCCCGCGCCGTGATCGAAGGCGGCGAAGTGCCAGTGCCGTTGGAAGAAGCCATCGCCAACATGGCTGTCATCGAAGCCATCTTCCGCTCCGCCGAAACTAGCCAATGGGAGACGCCCCGCAGTAAGCCCTAACTTGCGGTGTCATTCTGAGCGAACGGGGGCCCCGAACGTACCAGGGGCCCCAGAGAGCGATCGCTCTGTGGGGTAGGTTCGGGGGTGGTGAGCGAAGAACCCGCTTTTGTTCTTCCCTCATTTCCCTTAAAACTCCCACCTCGTTCAGTTTTCCATGGCGTTTGAAATGTGTGCTGGATCACACTTTGGCCATCGACATGCGCGTTACACTGCCGCTTTGGACTTGTGAGCTTTTGCCATGTCTGCGGATGTAGATCCAACAAACTTGAGTTACACGCGCGGAGAAGACCGCCCCCTTCTCGACCTCGCCATTGGCGAGCTCCTCCACCGCACCGCCAGCCGCTATCCCGATCGCCTTGCAGTCGCATCGCGCCATCAATCCCGACGCATGACCTGGGCCGAACTCAGCGACGCTGCCGATCGCGTAGCACGCGGACTATGGTCGCTC
>NZ_JBARMD010000629.1:0-4670 GCF_049802275.1 Occallatibacter sp.
GCCCCGGGCTTTCGTGCACGGTTTGCCAGGCCTCGGGACTGCCTGCTTTATGCGCGCCATTATCCATGATGGCCACACGGGGCTGAATGGCGTCGACGAAGGCCTTGGAGTTGGAAAGGTTGAAACCATGATGGTTCACTAGGTACAGGTCGACGCGCCCGATCAGGTTGTCGGGACAGACCAGGGGAATCTCCTTGGTCTTGGTGAGGTCGCCGAGGTCAAGAAAACGGAATTTACCGAAGCGCACGAGAATTCCTGCTGAGCGGGGATTTTCAGTCGTGTCGAGTTCCCACTTTGGCTCGGATGCGCAATACGGATTCGGCTCGGCCTTTACGCCCGGAACCGATTTGATGTGTTCGCCGTCCGCCGTGAGAACGATGATGCTGAGGCCGGGTACGTCGATAGTGTCGCCGGGGTGAACGGTGCGGCGCGGCGTGGTGCCGATGGCCTTGATGTAAGCAGCGTAGTCGTGGCGCGTAATGTCGGAGTCTTCGCGGTTGACGCCGTGGTCGAGGAACTCGCCTACCTTGACGTGCTCGATGAGATTTGGCACGCCGCCAACGTGATCCGTGTGGAAGTGGGTGATGAGTACCTTGTCGATCTTCGCGATGCCGGCGTCTTTCATCGCCGCCTCAATGCGCTGGGCGTCGCGGCCGTTGTTGCCGGGCCAACCCGTATCGACGAGCAGTGAGTGGCCACCACCAGGCGCCACCAGCAGCGTGGCCTGGCCACCTTCGACGTCAATGGCGTAAATCTGCAGGCCTTTGCCCTCGGATTGCGCCTGCGTGGTCGCGATTGGGACGAAAATCAGCGCCAGTGCCGAAGCTGCGAGGACGAACCGGAAAGCGTGCATGCGGAAGAAGTTCCGGGGGCGATCAGTTGGGCTGGCAGGCTGGTGAGCGGCGGTTCGCATTTGCCGAAGAGTGTATAAGACCAAGCATTAGTTGGGGAACTGGGTCCAAACCGGCCTGAAAACCGCACTACTGGTAAAATAGAAAGTGCCGCACTGTGTGGCCATTCATCTTGTATTCATTCCCAACCTGATGGCCGCCTGAGGCCATACCTGAGCGCAAATCCAGATTTGCCCTAGAAGAGAAGGAACACTACGCCTGTGAGCCAGACGATACGCAATATCGCCATCATCGCCCACGTTGACCACGGTAAGACGACCCTTGTTGACGCCATGCTTCGCCAGTCCGGCACTTTCCGCGCTAACGAGCAGGTTGCCGAGCGCGTGATGGATTCGAACGACCTGGAGCGCGAGCGCGGAATCACGATCCTCGCCAAGAACACGGCGGTAAATTTTGAGGGCGGCAAGATCAATATTGTCGACACCCCGGGCCACGCCGATTTCGGGGGTGAGGTTGAGCGCGCTCTGAAGATGGTCGATGGCGTAATGCTGCTGGTGGACGCGGCCGAGGGGCCGCTGCCGCAGACGCGCTACGTGCTCGCAAAGGCACTGGAAGCGAAACTCAAGCCCATCGTCGTGATCAACAAGATCGACCGCCCCGATGCGCGTCCGCAGGAAGTGCTGAACGAAATCTACGACCTCTTCATCGACCTCGATGCGGAAGAATCGCAACTCGATTTCCCGGTGCTGTATGCGGTAGCAAAGGCGGGCACAGCCACGCTTGACCTGGCCAAGCCGGGAGAGAACCTGCAACCGCTGTTCGAGACCATCGTTTCCACGATTCCCGCGGCTACGGGTGATGTGGATGCGCCGCTGCAGATTCTGGTCACTAATCTCGATTACTCTGACTACTTCGGCCGCATCGCTATCTGCCGCGTATTTCAAGGAACGCTGCACGCAGGCGACGACGTGAACATCTCGAAGCGCGACGGCTCGCTGATGAAAACGCGCATCACCAAGCTGTTCACGTTCTCAGGGTTGAAGCGCACCGAGACCACCGAAACGACGATGGGTGACATTGTCGCCGTCGCGGGCGTTGAAGGCATCACCATCGGCGAGACGATTACTTCGATCGAAACACCCGCGCCGCTGCCGCTGATCGTGATTGATGAGCCGACGATCGCAATCACGTTCAGCGTGAACAATTCGCCGTTCGCGGGCAAGGAAGGCACGTATGTGACGAGCCGCAACCTGCGCGAGCGGCTTGAAAAAGAGCTGCTGACGAATGTATCGATTCGCGTGGAAGAGACAGGCTCGCCCGATACGTTCAAGGTGCTGGGGCGCGGTGAATTGCAACTCGCGATTCTGATCGAGATGATGCGGCGCGAAGGGTTCGAGCTGCTGGCGGGGCGTCCGGAGATTGTGACGAAGGTTGTGGACGGCACGCGCATGGAGCCGGTGGAGCATCTCACGATCGACGTTCCTGAGCAACACACGGGCGTGGTAATCGAAAAGCTCGGGCCGCGAAAAGGCGAAATGACCAAGATGCACAATCACGGCTCCGGCCGCGTGCGAATGGAATTTCGCGTGCCGAGTCGGGGGTTGATCGGCCTGCGCAGTGAAATGCTTACCGAGACGCGCGGCACGATTGTGATGAACGCGCTGTTTGATGGCTATATCCCTTACCAGGGCGAGATTCCGCAGCGGCCGACGGGCGCGTTAATTGCCGATCGCCAGGGACTAACGACGACTTACTCGCTGAATGGATTGCAGGAGCGGGGCATTCTGTTCCTTGGCGCTGGTGTGGACGTCTACGAGGGCATGGTGGTCGGCGAGCACTCGCGCGACAACGATCTCGACGTGAATGTGGTGCGCGAAAAGAAGTTGACCAACATGCGCGCATCGAGCGCCGATGATGCTATCCGTCTGGTTCCTTATAAGACTCTGAATCTCGAGCAAGCCATCGAGTTCATCGCTGACGATGAGCTGGTGGAGATTACGCCCAAGTCGCTGCGCCTGCGCAAGAAGATTCTGCAGGCCAACAAGCGGCCAAAGCGCTGGGAGAAGGCTGAGCAATTTAGTTCATAGGTGAACTGATGAGCTACAAGGCGATCAATCTCGGCGAGAAATTTGGGCTGTTCACCGAACAGTGGCAGCCCAAAGTCATTGCCGAGATGAACGACTATCAATTCAAGATCGTGAAGCTCCAGGGCGACTTTATCTGGCACGACCACAAAGACACCGACGAGACCTTCATTGTGATCGAAGGCACGTTGCGGATTGATTTTCGCGATGGCGCGGTGGAGGTTGGCCCCGGCGAGATGTTTGTCGTCCCCAAGGGAGTGGAGCATAAGCCCTTCGCGGAAAGCGAAGTCAAGCTGATGCTCATTGAACCGCGCGGCGTGCGCAACACCGGCGAGGAAAGCGGCGAACGCACAGCGGCGAATGACGTGTGGATCTGATTCCGATTAGATCAGGCAGTTAGAGTGAGCTGCTTCTTCGCTTCAAGAACGCGCTCGAGAGCCTCTTCCGCAGTCGCGCCTGTGGCTGAGAGATGCCCCATCTTGCGGCCCATCTTTGCGGCGCGTTTTTCATACAGATGCAGACGCACGCCGGGGACCTCAAGCGCCTTGGCGAAGTTCGGCGACGAGGTGAGCCACACATCTCCCAACAGGTTAACGATTGCCGCCGGAGTGATCAGTGACGTATCGCCGAGCGGCAGATTGCATGTTGTACGCACCAGTTGCTCGAACTGACTGGTCACGCATCCACGCTCGCTCTGGTGATAGCTGTTATGCGGTCGCGGCGCGAGTTCGTTGATCAGCAGGCGTCCTTGGCGGGTGATAAACATTTCCACGCAGAGCAGGCCTTCGATTCTGAGCTTCTCGATGATGTCGGCTGCCAGTTTTTCAGCGCGCGCTTCGACGTCGGTCGAGAGTCCGGCGGGCAGCACACTCCAGGCTAGGATCTGGTTCTCGTGGTGATTGCGCGCGGCGGGATACGTGCGCACCTCTCCCGCGGGATTGCGCGCCGCCATCACGCTGATCTCGCTTACGAGATCCATTGCTTGTTCGGCGACGGAAGGCTTTTTTCCAACGCTGGTCCAGGCGTCTGTGATGATTTGCTTGTTGAGCAAAGCCTCCATGCCGATCCGCACCTGGCCGCGGCCGTCGTATCCGCCTCGCCCGATCTTGAGAAATACGCGGCCAGCGAGGGCCTTCACGGCATGATGAAGATCCTCTTCGCTGCTGATGATGCGAAAAGGACCAACCGGAAATCCGTTCTCAGCAAGCCACGTCTTCTGCAGTGTTTTGTCCTGAATGATGCGGATGGGCTCGACGCCGGGGCGGAGGGGAGCGAGTTGCGCAACCTCGCTCAACGCTTCCACGCCGATCTGTTCAATCTCCAGTGTGACGGCATCGGCTCCGCTGGCCAGCCGCTTTGCTGCGGCAACGTCGTCCCAGGTGCCCACCACCGTTTCGTCGACCACGAAGCTCGCGGGGCACCGAAACTCCGGGTCCATGACGCGCACGCGATAGCCCATGGTGCGCGCGGCCATGGCGGTCATGCGGCCGAGCTGACCGCCGCCAAGAATGGCGATCAGTCCGCCGGGCCTTACAACGGAAGATGTCAAAGGGGTCAAAGGTTCGGACAGCCTCACCGCGGGAGCTCCTGATCCAGTGTTTGGTCGAGAACTTCCTGGGTGCGTGCGGCACGCCAAGCGGCGAGGCGTTCGTAGAGCGCGGCGTCGGTTCCGGCGAGAATTTCAGCGGCGAGCAGTGCGGCGTTCGCTGCTCCGGGCTTGCCGATGGCCAGCGTA
>NZ_JBARMD010000630.1:0-2863 GCF_049802275.1 Occallatibacter sp.
CTATCCCGTCGACCAGAATCTGATGGAATTGCTGGTCATGATCGACGCACTCAAACGCGCCTCGGCCGCCCGCATCACTGCGGTCGTCCCCTATTACGGGTACGCGCGCCAGGATCGCAAGGACCGCCCGCGCGTCGCCATCAGCGCCAAGCTCATCGCCGATCTGCTTACTACCGCTGGCGCCAACCGGGCTCTCTTCGTTGACCTGCACGCCGCCCAGATTCAGGGATTTTTCAACATCCCCGTGGATCACATGTTCGCCAGCCCGGTGCTGGTGAGTCATTTCCGGTCGCTCGCGCTCCCTAACCTCACCGTGGTCTCGCCCGACGCGGGCGGCGTGGAACGTGCGCGGCATTTTGCGCAGAAGATGGGCGCACCGCTGGCCATCGTCGACAAGCGCCGCACCGACATCAATGTTGCTGAAGTCATGAACGTGGTCGGCGATGTTGCCGGCAAAAACGCCCTCATCATCGACGACATTATCGACACCGCCGGAACCCTCGTGAAGACCGTGGACGCACTTTACGCGAACGGCGCCGCAGCCGTTTATGCATGCGCCAGCCACGCTGTGCTCTCAGGACCGGCCATTGACAGAATTGCCAACTCCCGCCTGGAACAGGTCGTAGTCACTAACACCATTCCATTGCGCGAAGCTGCGCAGAAGTTGCCCAAGATTAAAGTGCTCTCCATCGCCGGCCTTTTAGGTGCAGCCATTGAGAGCATCCACATGGAGACCAGCGTCAGTACGTTGTTCTCGTAAAGCAGCCTTTAGCTATTAGCCATTAGCTCTTAGCTCGAGCAATTTGAAGATCGACCTTCGCGATTGAGCCAAGGAGACAAAGTGATGCCTCAGACAAAGTTGATTCATCACCGATCAGCAACATGAAGCTGAAAGCTACTGGCTAAAAGCTAATAGCTCGCAAGCTTCCCAACAAAGGGAGCGGCACTTCAAAACGCCCGTGCCCGAATACAGAAATGAGAGATTCGAATGCCTGAAGTTATCGTAACCAAGCCCCGCGAGGGCAAGTTCAATAAGAATGCAGCGCGCCGCGTGCGTGTTGCCGGCAAGATTCCCGCCGTTCTTTATGGGGCAGGCCACGATGCGGTCGCCGTCGAAGTCGATCCCAAGCAGATCTCGCGGATCCTCTTTTCCGAGACCGGCCACAACACCATCTTCGATGTCGAGGTTGCGGGCTCTGCCACGGCCAAGGCCATGATCGTCGACTGGCAGCGCGAGCCCATCAATGACAAGCTGATCCACATCGATATGAAGCGCATCGCGCTCGACAAGACCCTGCGCGTCAGCGTACGGGTCAAGCTGCTCGGCGTGCCCGTTGGTGTAAAGACCGAGGGTGGAATCCTCGACCAGGTGCTGCGCGAAGTTGAAATTGAATGCTTGCCGGCCGACATTCCGAACCACATCGACGTCGATGTCAGCGGACTCGCGATGCACGGCGTGCTGCGCGTGAGCGATCTGCCGCACTCCGACAAGATCAAGTACCTGAATAACGAAGACGCAACGGTGGCTCACGTCGTCACGATCCGTGAAGAAGTAGTGGCAGCTCCGGCCGAGGGCGAATTGCCTGCTGTCGGGGAGGCCGGTGCTACACCCACCGAGCCAGAAGTGGCCAAGAAGGGCAAGACAGAAACTGCCGCGGCAGAAGGCGCCGCCAAGGCACCCGCTGCCGGAGCAAAGAAGTAAGCACCGGTGGAAGACACGAACGATTCCGGAGTTCGGACCGGGCCCTTCCTTGTCGTGGGGCTCGGCAATCCCGGACTCGAGTACTTATGGACACCGCATAACGCGGGGTTCATGGCAATTGACCGCATCGCTGAACAAGAGGGCGTTGTGGTCGCAAACCGGCGCTGCCGGGCCGTTACCGCAACCTGCCGGATCGCAGGGCGCGAAACGATCCTGGCTAAACCGGAGACATTTATGAATCTCAGCGGGCTTTCACTGGCCGGTCTGATTCGGGAGTTCGAGGTGGACCCGGCACGAGATCTGCTCGTGATCTACGACGAGCTGGATCTGGTGCTGGGAACATTCAAGATCAGGGAGCGTGGTTCGCCCGCGGGACACAACGGAGCCCGCAGCGTAACCAATGCCCTGGGCAGCCAGGACTGGTTGCGGTTGCGTATAGGAGTTGGGCTGGATCTTCCCCCTGAAGCCAAAGAGGAGGTGGGGTGGAAAAGGCCGGGCAGGGATTACCTGCTTTCGCCCATGCGCAAGGCGGACCTGGGCAAGTTGGATGAAGTGCTCGACAAGGTGGCAACCGCCACCCGGCGCATCATCCAGGATGGACCAGGCCCCGCAATGAACGAATTTAACCGCAAAGAACAGTGATCAGTGATCAGTGTTCAGTGGTCAGAGTCAAACAGCTTATGACTGGTAATTTGCGGAAGGAAGAGATTCAGGAACAGAATCGGTAGCATTTTCTGATCACTGTTCGCTGATAACTAATCACTGCCGCGCAAGCGGCGGGAGGGAATACGGATGTCTCGTGTATATGAGGTTATGTTCATCGTTCGGCCCGACGTGGCCGAGGAAGACGTCGACAAGTTGATCGCTGGCTTCACGACCAACGTCACCAACGGTGGCGGCGTGGTCAAGAACGTGGAGAAGATGGGCCGCCGCAAGCTCGCTTATCTCGTCCGCAAATTCAACGACGGCAACTACATTTTGATGACCATCGAGGCCGGCGGCCCCGTGGTGCTCGAGCTCGAGCGCCGTCTCCGCGTCTCGGAGCCGGTCATCAAGTTCATCACCGTGCGCACTGACGAGGAAGAGAAGCGTCTTGCCAAGGTAAAGGCTCTTCGTGGCACGCGTCGCAAGGTCAGCGCGGAATCGCCTGCATCTCCTGCC